>JBCCCJ010000007.1:0-17105 GCA_039033615.1 Bacteroidota bacterium | reverse complement strand
CGATCACGGTTTGATTTTTCAGCGCTTCGGAATAATGAACCAGGGCACGATTGTACTTATCTTCCTCCATGTAGGTGTCCCCAATGATATGCCAGGTCTCTGCTCTGGCAGCCAAATCTGGCAGGTCTTCCCGGATCATCAGGGAAGCATCAAAGAAGCGATCACGCGCTTCTGTTGGTTGGCCGAGGGCCAAGGCTACCCGACCCAAATTGAACAATTCTCGCGCTCGTTCTGCTTGATTCCGGTTGGCTTCCTGAATCACGAGGGCTTGCTCGAACTGCTGTCGTGCCTGCCCATATCGCTTTTCAGCTAGGAACACTTCCCCGATCAGCGAAGTCAAATCCGCCATTCGGATGGTATCTTTCTGGGACTCGAAGACCGCCAGACCTTTTTGTAAACTTTCGTGCGCAGAAGCGAACTGACGAGACTTCAGGTACATTTCCCCCAATTGCTGATGCTGGTCAGCAATGAGCCCCTGGTTTTGCTCTGCCAACGCCATTTGAAGCGAGCGCTGCAAGTAAGGAATGGCCAATTCGTGGGAGCCTTGCAACTCACAAATTTCTACCAGTGAGCGAATCAAGGCCCTGATCTCGACTGGTCTTCCGAAAGGCGAAATGATGGAATAGGCTTCCCGATATTGCTGAAATGCATGGTCGTAGTCTTGGCGGACCTTGTACACATTCCCCAGGTCTTGGTGAGCTCTCCCCAGATATTCCCGATTTTCTGGTCCTTGGAGGAGTTCCAAAGCCAGGAGGCCAATGGATTCTGCTTCGTCCAGCTGATTGGCCCGAGCGGATTGATAGATCTGATCACTGAGAATTTCGGATTGGGCATCAGTAGAAACACCCACAAGCGATTGCCTGAGGCTATCCACTGAAATCGCATGAAGATGGCTTCCCCATATCAAGCCCATCATGACCATCCATCTCGCACATCGGAAGCTACCGAGCATAACCATGACCTATTACCCAAGTGACTCGTTAAGATATTAATTTTCTACTGACTTGCCTAGACAAAACGTTCCAGGACCTTTTCTCCTTGCCTTTGGTTCCAAAATCTCTCAGGATTGGGGAATTTCTTCCAGGTTTGATATCTTTCTATCTCTATTTTTTCCCACAAGGACTACGATGATGACAAGTTCCCTGCTCCGTCCCTTCAAATATCTGACCATTCTCAGTTTGGCTGGTTGTGTGCTGATTGCCTATTGGCTGCAAGGCGTATGGACCTTTCTTCCCCTGGCGTATGCCTTTGGATTGGTCCCCCTGATTGAGTTGTTTGGAAAGCCCAATTCTGACAACCTATCCAAAGCGGAAGAAGAACTGGTCCGGAATGATGCCCTATATGATTGGATGATTTATCTGATCGTTCCCATTCAGTTTGTCTTGCTGGGCATGGGCTTATATCTGGTTCAAACCCAAACATTGCAAACCTGGGAAATCGTGGGATTGGCCCTGGGTATGGGGATTCTTTGCGGCACCTATGGCATCAATGTCGGCCATGAATTGGGACACCGCACCAAGCCACACGAACGGTTACTGGCCAAATTGGCCTTGCTGAGTTCGCTGTATATGCACTTTTACATCGAACACAATCGGGGGCACCACAAGCGAGTTTCGACCGAGGCAGATCCTGCCTCGGCCCGCTACGGAGAATGGGTATATGCTTTTTGGTTCCGCTCGGTGATTGGCGGATATCTCTCGGCCTGGGAGTTGGAACACAAGCGCCTGAAGAAAAAGGGGTTGCCTGTGTTCAGCTTTCACAACGAAATGATTCGCTTTCAACTGGTTCAGCTCAGTCTGCTCTTGTTGATCGGGATAGTTCTGGGAGCAAAGGCGCTTCTCATCTTCCTCCTCTCTGCGACAATTGGTGCGCTACTGCTAGAAACGGTGAATTACATCGAGCATTACGGCTTGCAACGACAGGAAGTGAGTCAGGGGAAATATGAGCGCGTACAGCCTCACCATTCCTGGAATTCAGATCACGTGCTGGGACGACTCCTCTTGTTTGAATTGTCTCGCCATTCTGATCATCATTTCCTGGCTTCCCGCAAATATCAAGTTTTGCGTCACCACGAAGAAGCTCCGCAAATGCCCACGGGCTACCCAGGCATGATGCTGCTATCACTTGTGCCTCCGCTATGGTTTCGGGTGATGCATCGCCAATTGGACCACTTCCAGCACCAGCAACTCGCCTAAGCCCCTCATGAACCGACTCCAGGCATTCCTGGCTTCCATTGCCCCAGGCCTTTTTCTCATTGGCTACAACATCGGGACGGGAAGCATCACCACCATGGCCGCCTCCGGTGCCGCTTATGGGATGAAGATGATTTGGCCATTGGTCCTGTCCTGCGTGTTCACCTATTTCCTGATCATCGCCTTTGGCAAATTCACCGCAGTTACGGGCCAGACCGTGCTGCACAGCTATCGGCAGCACTTTGGCTCTGGCATCACCATGGTCGTCCTGATCGCCCTCCTCCTCAGTGAATGGGTTTCTTCTATCGGCGTCATGGCCATCGTGGTCCAGGTCGTGCAGGAATGGTCGCGTCCGTTGACGGAGTCAGGCAATGGCTTCTCTCCCTTTTTGCTCACCACGATCTTTGCCATTCTGCTATACTGGATCTACTGGCAAGGGAAACATCGCTTCTTCGAGCGCATCCTGGCCGTATTTGTGGGCTTGATGGGGCTGAGTTTTTTATTGACGACCTTGATGGTGAAGCCCGACGGAGAAGCGATCTTGCGGGGCCTGATTCCTCAGTTGCCCACCTCTTCCGACGAATGGCTCATCATGGCCGGCATGGTTGGTACCACGATGGGGGCCATTCTGTTTGTGGTCCGCTCGATTTTGGTACAAGAAAAAGGCTGGGGCGTGGCAGAGCTGAAATGGGAGCGTAGAGATGCTCGCATTTCGGTCTTGCTGATGTTGGGATTGAGTGCGGCAATCATGATGGCTGCGGCGGGCACCTTACACCTCCAAGGCCAACGAGTCGAAAACGCCATCGACATGGTCCGCCTGTTGGAGCCTTTGGCGGGGAGATTTGCCATCTCGATTTTCGTCGGGGGGATCGTGTGTGCTGGCCTTTCGTCTCTCTTCCCCATCGTCATTTTGGCGCCCTGGTTGATTGCCGATTATGAAGGCAAACCCAGAGAAATGACCGCTACACGCTCCCGTTTATTGGTCCTGTTTGGCGTTTTGCTAGGGTTTGTCGTGCCCATTTTTGGAGGCAGACCCGTGAGTGTGATGATCACTTCCCAGGCCGCCATCGCGATCGCTTCCCCAATCGTATTGATCTTGATGGTCATCTTGCTCAATCGGCCCTCCATCATGGGGAAACATATCGCCAAACGGTGGGAGAATGCCTTGTATGCAGTCATCATTTTATTTACCATCTTGATGGCCATCGCAGGTCTGAAAGGAATATTTAGTTGATGCGGGATGCGAAAGAAACAACGTTTTCTTTTTGAAAAAATATTTTTCGAGTTGAAATAGGGAAAACATCCAGCTCCTGTTATGAATTGCGAAATTCCCCGTTCCCTGATGCTCCCTGACCCATGACCCCTGACCCCATGCCCTTCCCCTCCCACATTGTTTGTTGCTATTTGTATCCCATCTCCCGCTATGGCTATCCGCCTCAAGCCCAAGACAGCTTGCAGCACATCCGGGAGATGAAAGCCCTTGGATTTACCAGCATTGAGCTGGAGGGCATCCGAGCGGATCATCTCGCGGCGATGTACGCCCTTCGACATGAGATCCACACTGCGATTGGGCAAGATGGCCTGACCGTGCCGTATTTTTGCGTGGTTCTTCCGGGCCTCTCTTCTCCGAACCAAGCAGAACGAATCCTCAACCTGAAGCGGTTTGAGCAAGGCTGTGAGATTGCCGCCCTGCTGGGAGCCAAAGGGGTATTGGACAATGCGCCTTTGCCTCCCTATAAGTTTCCTGCGGATATTCCCGTGGTCCGCCATTATGATTCCGCCGCTTTGATGCGAGCCAGCATTCAGGTCGAGCTATCTTGGGACACATACTGGGACCAGTTGGTTGGGACCTATCAGGAAGCCTGTGAAATTGCCGCTGGATTTGGCCTGACGTACCAGATGCACCCTTGTGAAGGCGTCCTTGCTGCTACCACCGATGCCTTTCTCTATTTTGCAGATGCTGTCAATCGCGACAACTTGCGTTTCAACCTGGACACCGCTAATCAATATTTCCTCAGAGACAACCTTCGGCTTTCCTTGCTGCGGCTGAAAGATCGGTTGGACTACCTCCACATTTCCGACAACCGAGGGCATCGCGTAGAGCATCTGGTACCTGGGCAAGGCACCATAGATTTTGAAGGTTTTTTTGAGACCTTGCGGGAGATTGGTTTCCGAGGGCATCTCGGCGTGGATGTAGGGGGAGCCGAATCTGACATTGGCGACCTGGATCAAGCATACCAGACTACGGCAGCATGGCTGTCGAAGCAATGGCCCAATCAGTCAGATCGCTAACTCACTTCACCCACTGATCCGCAAACTTCAGGTATTGCTCCCAGTCATAGGCCGTTAGGTCGTGTTTGCCCGCTCGCAGGTGGTAGCTCACCCTTCCGATAGCGGGGGTGTTGGGCTCGGGGAATGCATCAATGGTCAGGCCTTTTCGACCGAGCCATTCATATACTTGGCTGGCCTCCTGCGTGGCCAGAAATTCTCCCATGGGGTCCGCCCACAAATCCTCAGAGGCACTGGCCACATAGAGGGGACGCGGCGCGATGGCAGCAAGGAGAGAATGCTGATCGACCGGGAGAGCGGCAAGATTTTCGTTGTAGGCAACGAATCGATCATTGAACCAATGCGGGAAGCGGGTATTGATGCGTCGGACGGTTTCGCCAAACTCCCGACGAGAAAGCGCAGCTCCGCCGCAGCCAGAATTATTGGAAATGACGGCAGCAAAGCGTTCATCGGTCGCTCCGGCCCAAAGGGAGGTTTTGCCCAGCCGGGAGTGCCCAATCACGATCACTTTTTCTCCATCGACCCATTCCTCCGTCTCCAGATAATCCAAGGCCCGACTCAGCCCCCACGCCCAGGCAGCGATGGACCCCCACTCGGTTTCGGCAGGTTTGTTTTGTCCCGAAGCAGAAAATAAGGGGTGAATGCCATTCTGAAAGCCATCATCTACATCAGGATCTATATCGCCATAATACATGACAGCCAGCCCATAGCCCGCTTTCAAGATCTGCTCCACTGGCCAACGAGAGACGCGTACGCCGCGAGATGCTCCGGTTGCTTGGTGATTCTTGACCCCCATTTCTTCTCGATCCATGGTCCAGCTTTGAGTAATCAAGATGGCAGGATCGGGGTGAATGCTTTGATTGCCAAAGAAATTATAGCCCAAAAAGACCGGGACTTTTCCTTGTGCTTTCGCCGGAACATACAGCAACACATCCACCGAAAGTGACTGTCCATTCCCTGCAAAGGTCAAGCGCACTTGTCGTCGATGGGCCAAGCCTTCCAACACTTTTTCCCCCGTCTCTAGCACCTCTACCGACATGCTGGCTCCGGTTTGCGTTGGCACATGTCCAAATACGTTGTGAGCGAGTTGATGCAGGAGTTCCTGCCTGCGAAGCGGCCATTGGGCGGGGTGAGAAATCGACTCCCCATTTTCAAAGGTCAACAAAGCAGGGAGTTCGTATTCTGGTACCTTTGCCTCGTCATATATTTGACTCATCAAGGCAAGGGGGAAAAAGGGGAGGAGAAAGAGGAAGGATCGCATAGGAAGAAAATTAGCAGAACCAGAGAAGAGAATGGGATTGTTGATAGCTAGAACAAAGGAAGGTTGGCTATGAAATTATGGCATCACTACCTGAATGGTGTCGCTCCGTTTCCAGCCAAGGCGTTCAGCAACCACTTCGAGGGTATCGCCTGAAGCAGTCAACGGAGTCGAGGGGAGCAACTGCCAACGGGTATCTCCCAGGTTTCGATAAGAAATCGAGGCAGAGGGAGTCTTCGTCTCTAGGCGACCTTCGTCAGTGAACTGAGGAGCTTCTACCTCTGGTTGCACTCCATCTGGTGGCCAGAGATGCTTGATCAATTCCGCCTCCGGCATGCTGCCCAAGTCTCCTATTTCCTCCATCCAATGGAGATGTTCGGCTCGTAATTCCGCTAGTTTTTCGGCATAAGCAGGATCATCCGCCAGATTGTGAATTTCGTGCGGATCGGTTTGGGTGTCGTAGAGTTCTTCCTCGGGCTTGGTCTGACTGGTAAACTGCCATTGATCTGGCCCCAATTCTCCGGCTTCTCCCAGCTGAAGGATTGTCTGCATCAAGGGCATTCGGTCCCGGTAGGGCAAGAATTGGATGAAGGCTTTTTCTGGGAGATAACTTCGAACGTATTTGAAGCGCTCATCTCGTACCGCTCGTCGCCGCGCCATGGCTGGGTCCATTCGATCCCGAGCCGCATAGATGTACTGGCGGGGTTCTGCTTTCGCTTTCCCCAAAAAAGCCTGGCCTTGCACATAATCCGGGATGGGTAGGTCCAACAAAGACAAAACCGTAGGCGCAAAATCCACAAAACTGACCAGTTCCTCTGCGGTAGTACCGGCTCCTTGGCCATCTGGAAAGCGAACCAATAAAGGAACCTCTATCCCGGAATCATAGACCCATCGTTTTGCCCGAGGGAGACCAGAACCATGATCAGAGAAGAAAAAAATGATCGTTCGATCCAGCAATCCGTCGTCTTTCAACTCCTGGAGCACCTGCCCGACCATGGAATCCATCAAGGCAATGTTGTCATAATTGCGGGCAATGTCTTCTCGTACCACGGGATGATCTGGGTAGTAAGGCGGTACTTCTACGGAAGCGGGGTCTGTGATCAATGGCTCTTTGCGGCGTTTCCAGACCTGAGATTCGTGGGTGATGGTGAAGTTGATCACCGAGAAAAATGGCTGCCCAGCTTCCCGATTGCGCCAATGGGCGGACCTTCCATTTTCATCCCAGGCCGAAATTGGCGTTGCGAATTGATAATCGGTCTTGGAATTATTGGTACAGAAATAGCCAGCTCGTCGCAACAACTCGGGAAAGCATACGACTCCCTCCGGCGGGACCGCCTCATAGGTCGGAATGGCCAACAGCTCCGGATCGGTGATATCCGCAATGGCAGAAGTTCGGCGCTGGGTTCGCATGTGTTGAGCGCCGATGGAGTTGGGGTACATGCCCGTGATCAGGGCGGTCCGGGCGGGCGAACATACACCATAGGGCGCAAATGCGCGGGTAAATCGCATGCTGAGCTCGGCAAGGGAATCCAACACTGGAGTACGGGCCACTTCGTCTCCATAACAACCCAGTTGAGAACTCATGTCCTCACAGGTAATCCACAGAATGTTATAGGGTTGGGGTTCTTCCTCTGCAATGGAGGCGGGAGCGCATCCCACCAACAAGCTGGCGAGGAGCATCAGGCGTAGCGTAGGGGGTATATGCATAAAGGAAGATAGCCAAAATGTTGGTCTATCTTCCTTCAGCAGCAGGGAAATGCGTTTCCCTTATCGGTTCATCGAGAGTAGGAACTCGTCGTTGTCTTGGGTATTGCGCATGCGCTCTTGGAGAAACTGCATGCCTTCGATGGGGTTCATGTCGGCCATGAATTTGCGGAGCACCCAAATCCGGGTGATGTCCTGAGGATCTAGCAACAGATCTTCGCGGCGGGTGCCGGAAGCCATCACGTCAATCGCCGGATACACCCGACGGTTGGCGAGCTTGCGATCCAATTGGAGCTCCATGTTACCAGTTCCTTTGAATTCCTCAAAGATAACCTCATCCATCCGGCTACCGGTATCGATCAAGGCCGTAGCAAGAATCGTGAGGGAACCGCCATGCTCAATGTTTCGGGCTGCTCCAAAGAAACGCTTGGGTTTCTGGAGGGCGTTGGCATCTACCCCACCGGAGAGGATTTTTCCAGAGGCAGGCATGGAGGTGTTATGGGCTCGTGCCAAACGAGTGATGGAGTCTAATAAGACGACCACATCATGGCCACATTCTACCATTCTTTTGGCCTTTTCCATCACAATGGTGGCCACTTGCACGTGTCGATCTGCGGGTTCGTCAAAGGTAGAAGCAATCACTTCTGCGTTCACGTTCCGCTGCATATCGGTCACCTCCTCCGGACGTTCGTCGATGAGTAGAATGATCAGGTAGGCTTCTGGATGGTTGTCAGCAATTGCGTTGGCAACTTTCTGTAAGAGGATGGTTTTACCCGTCTTTGGCTGGGCCACAATCAAGCCCCGCTGCCCTTTTCCGATGGGAGAAAATAGGTCTACGATCCGCAAAGAGAGGTCCTGATTCTGCTTTTTGTCATTGGCCAAGCTGAATCGCTCTTCGGGAAAGAGGGGAGTCAAATGATCAAAATAGATCCGATCCCGAACTTCCTCTGGGGTCCGTCCATTGATGGTCGTTACCCTCAACAAGGCAAAATAGCGCTCTCCGTCTTTGGGAGGGCGAATGTCGCCAAGTACTGTATCGCCTGTTTTGAGCCCAAATAGCTTGATCTGGGAAGGAGACACATAGATGTCATCAGGAGAAGGAAGATAGTTGTATTCGGAGGAGCGCAGGAATCCATAGCCCTCAGGGATGATTTCCAGGACGCCCCGGTTGCTAATGACGCCTTCCAGCTCTTCGTACGCCTCGGTTACTTCGATTTCTTTCTGAGAAGACTTATTGCGGTTGTTGTTCCGCTGGCGATTGTTGTTCTGTCGGTTGTTGTTTTGGCGATTGTTGTTTTGACGGTTGTCGTTCTGACGGTTGTCATTCTTTTGGCGATTGTTAGGTCTTCGCCCTTCGTTTTCCCGCTCCTTTTCTTCGCCTTCTCCTTGCTCTTTGTTATCTGGATTCTCGCCTCGAGGATTCCGCTTGCGGCGGCCACGCTTGCGCTCTGGTTGTGGTTTGTTTTCAGGCGCTTCTTCCTTACTCTCTACCACTACTTCCTCCTTTTCTTCTTCTTCCTTCTTCTTCTCTTTTTCTTCAGAGACGACCTCTTCTGGCGGAATTGGCGCTTCCTTTTTTTCTTCAGGTGCTTCTACTTCTGTTTCCTTTGCCGTGGTTTTGGTGGTCCGGGTACGTCTCGGTTTCCGAGTTTTCTTGTGCTTTTCCTCTTTGACCTCTTCTTTTCCTTCTTCCGCCACTTCTTCTTTTTTCTCTTCTTCTGCTGCCGGAGCAGCTTTTTTTCTGCCACGAGTCTTTTTGGCAGGTGGTTGCAGACTTTTTAGTTCTTCTGCGGGTATGCTGGCTTGCTGATCTAAAATCTTAAAAATAAGATCTTGCTTACCAAGCTTATCTAAGTCACTAATTTTCAGCCGCTTAGCAATCTCCTCGAGTTTGGAAACCTCAAGGTTATTCAATTCAATTATGTCGTACATAAATGGTACAGATTTGCAACGTATTCAAAGGGTGCAATCGCCTGCTTTAGGGCGAAGAGGTGAGGTATGTATCGGAGTATCTCCCGTGGGTCGAATGATAAAGCGGAGTGGGTTTCTTGCGGGAGAGGAGGAGGATGTTGGAATCAACATACAAAGGTAAAGAAACTATTTGTTGTTTTCCAAATGTGCTTATTCGAATAATCAACGCCCCAAGGTCAAGTTTTCTTACGAATCTGGATAGGATTTCGTTATTTCGCAGGAAAATATCAATCACCATGCTGGAAATCCAACATTTGCGCCAGCACGCTCCGACAGCCATTCAAGGATTGGAGCACAAAGGCGTAAGCAATGCGGCAGAACAAGTAGAGCAAGTGCTGCAGCTCGATGAGCAAAGACGGAGTATCCTCACCGAATTGGAGCAACTGCGCCACTCATCGAACTTGATTTCCAAGTCGATTGGGCAATTGATGAAAGCTGGTAAAAAGGAGGAAGCGGAACAAGCCAAAGCACAAACCAGTGAGGCCAAGCAGAAGATGAAGGAGTTGGAAGCGGCCTTGCAGCAACAGCAGGCGGGCAGTCGTTCTCTGCTGCTCGATTTGCCAAATACGCCCCACCATACTGTCCCCATCGGCAAAACCCCTGATGACAATGTGATCGTAGGGGAGCATCAGGTCGAAGTCTCATTTGATTTCCCCGCATTGCCCCACTGGGAATTGGCGAAAAAGCATGACATCATCGACTGGGACAATGGTTCCAAAATCACAGGTTCCGGTTTTCCTGTATATAAGGGCAAAGGGGCCATGTTCCAACGGGCGCTGATTACCTACTTTTTACAACAAGCTCACCTGGCTGGCTATACCGAGTATCACTTACCCCTGATGATCAATGAAGAATCAGGGTTTGGTACGGGTCAATTGCCTGACAAGGAAGGGCAGATGTATCACATCACCAAGGAGAATCTGTTTCTCATTCCCACCGCAGAAGTTCCCCTAACCAACCTGTATCGGGACGTTATTTTGCAAAAAGAGGAACTTCCAGTCCAGGCCTGTGGCTACACCCCTTGTTTTCGGAGAGAAGCGGGATCACACGGAAGGGAAGTCAAAGGCCTGAACCGAATTCATCAGTTTGATAAGGTAGAGATCGTCCAGATCGTTCACCCGGATCATTCTTATGAGGTATTGGAACAAATGACCGCCCACTCCGAAAGTCTGCTCAAAGAGCTAGGTCTTCCGTTCCGTCGCCTTTTATTGTGTACCGGAGACATGAGTTTCACCTCGGCTAAAACCTACGACCTGGAAGTATTCAGTGCCGGACAAGATCGTTGGTTGGAGGTCAGTTCCATCAGCAACTTTGAAACCTACCAAACCAATCGCCTGAAATTGCGGTTTCGGGATGACAAGAAAAAGACTCGCCTTGCCCATTCCCTGAATGGCAGTGCGTTGGCGTTGCCTAGAATCGTGGCTTCGCTACTGGAAAACAACCAGCAGGCCGACGGCAGCATTCTGATCCCTGAGGTGCTACAAGCCTTTACTGGTTTTGATCGGATAGGCTAATGGCCCAGGCCCCCCAGAGGGCAACGGTCGCAATCCCCCATTGGCGCGTCAGCAAGACTTCCGTAGTCCCGGACAGGGCAAGCAAGAGGAAGATCGCGATGCCGATGGGGGTTTTGTTTTTCCAGCAGATCCAGATGCCCCAGCCCCAACCAATGGTCAGGGCCAACATCCCCAGAAATCCCAGTTTGAGTCCCAGGTCCAGCCACTGCTGGTGGGCATTCATGGTAGGCCGCGGAAAGCCATCCCTCTCAAAGGCAGGTTGTAACGCCAATTGCGCATCTCCGGTCCCATGTCCCAACAGGGGAGCTTCCAGGCAAACTTCCCAGGCTACCCGCCACAAATATTTCCGAACCGCTACCCCATCGTAGGGCAATTCCTGCATATTGGTGATCGTTTTGGGAGACCACACCTGATTCAGTCTTTCCCGACTGCTTGGCACAGATAGTAGAGCGCCTACGAGTACGGCCAGCACTCCCACTCCTATGAGCACAGATCGAAGGATTTCTTTTCTGTTTCTGGACCAGATCCCTCCCCCAACCAATACAATTCCTCCAAACAACAATTGCTGCATCCTCGCCCCAAGGAGCATGTGCATCCCCAATACTGCCACCAGCCATAACCAGTACGGGCGTCTAGGGAGCTGATTTTGCAACCAGATGGCTAACAAAGCCGATACATTCAACATCAACCCCAAAAAGGTGGGGTGGTGATCGACCCGCTCTGTCAGTTGGGTATAGGTAAAGGATTCCAAGCTCCAACTGCCCGTAGTCCCATTCTCGACTGCGGCAAGGAGGAGCGCCAGGAGAGAAATGAGTCCACAAGCGCCCAAAAAGGTATGAGCGATGGCGGTGAGCTGTTTGTTCGACAAGCGAGGCCCTACAGCCATCATCCATGGCAGCAGGCCAAGTGGGAGCCAAGCTCGGATGAGGTCCCAGCCACTCGGCTGATCTTGGGAATGGAACATTCCGATCCCGAACAGCACCAGCATGCCCATGCCCCAATACCACCAGCCAGTTTGCAGACTGCGTTTCCACCAATGAGGGAAATAGCGCAGGTGAATGAGCAACAAAATGCCATAACTCAAGCTCAAGGCTGCCCGAGAAAGCGGTAGGGAGGCTGCCATGATGAGCAGCCCCCCTACATACCATTGATCAGCGTGCCTGGGAAACTCAGGCATGCACCGCCGCTTCTTTTTCAGCTAGCCAGCGTTCTGCATCCAGCGCAGCCATACATCCGGTGCCCGCCGCAGTTACTGCTTGACGGTAGACGTTGTCGGCGGCATCGCCAGAAACGAATACACCTTCTACATTGGTGCGGGTGGTGCCAGGCACGTTGATGATGTAGCCCGCATCGTCCATATCCAGTTGTCCCTGGAAAATATCGGTACTAGGCTTGTGCCCAATCGCCACGAAGAAAGCTGATGCGGAAATTTCAGACGTCTCGTTGGTTTGGTTATTTCTGATCATGACCTTCTCTACCTTGTCTTCTCCGCCAAGGTCGTAGGCCTCCGTATTCCAGTAAATCTTGATGTTTTCCGCCGCAAGTACCCTTGCCTGCATGATTTTGGAAGCCCGCATTTCGTCCCTACGAACCAGCATGTGCACGGTGGTTGCCAGTTTGGAAAGATACAGCGCTTCTTCTGCTGCGGTATCGCCTGCGCCTACGATGGCTACTTCCTTTCCACGGAAGAAAAATCCATCACATACCGCACACGCACTCACGCCCCGGTTGGCGTAATTGGTTTCGGCCTCAATGCCGAGCCACTTGGCTTTGGCACCGGTAGAGACGATGACTGCGTCAGCCGTGTATTCATGGCCTTCGCCTGTCCAAAGGCGCTTGGGCGTAGCCTCCAAATCTACCTTGGTGATGTCCTCGTACTTGATCCGGGTTCCGAAACGCTCCGCCTGCTTGCGGAAGTCTTCCATCATTTCAGGGCCCATGATTCCTTTGGGATAGCCAGGATAGTTCTCCACATCGGTGGTAATCATCAATTGCCCACCGGGTTGTAATCCACTGAACATCAAGGGAGTCAATTCAGCGCGCGCGGCATAAATCGCCGCGGTATATCCAGCAGGTCCTGATCCGATGATGATCAGCTTTTCGTGAGGTATATGTCCGTTTTTCATGCTCATATCTACTGCTTACATCTTTGAAAGTACAAAAATAGCATTTTTCCTTAGACCTCGCTGTCTGCTCCCTGACAAGTGAGGGGAGAGGTCGGAAGAGAGGTCAGATGTCAGACCGCCTTGCTGTCAGACTGCTTTACGGTCAGAAGGCAAAAAATTATAATTTTATATCACTTTTCGTGATAATCGGCCTGAAACCGCAAAATGGAAAACCGCAGAATGTGAAATGTAAAAGTTTGTCCTGACAAGTAGGATCCCATCATTCATTCGACCTTTCTTTCTGTAAACATATGAGATGACAGAACGCCTTGCTGTCTGACCACGGTGTTGTCAGAGGATGATTGGAACGACCTACTTCCCACATTCACCAGTCAACCAATTTCCTACCCACCATTTCCCAATCCACCTGTCCCCTCCCCCACCAATCCATAGGCGTTGCGGCAATTGTTGCCTAGCACTTTTTCGCTGGTTTCTCCCGAAAACTGAGTGAGAAAATCCAGAACGACATTCATCACTTCGGCATATTCTCCCGCCAACAAACAGACGGGCCAATCTGAGCCAATCATCAAGCGATCCTCCCCGAAGGCTTCCCATGCGACGTGTAAATAAGGGTCCAGGTCTTTGGTTTCCCAACTGCCCCAATCTGCTTCCGTTACCATGCCAGACAATTTACAGTAGACATTGGGGCGTTCTGCCAAGGCGCGGAATTCAGCTTCCCAGGGAGCTAGCAGGCCCAACTTGATGGGCGGCTTGGCGATGTGATCCAGCACAAAGGTCAACTCGGGCATCTGATCTACCACTTGGATGGCGCGGGAGATGTGCTGAGGGAAAAGAAGCAAATCGTAGGTGAGGCCCATTGGCGTCAATGCCTTCAGCCCCCGCAGCACTTCGGGTCGCAACAGCCAATCTTCATCCGGTTCATCGTGAACGATATGCCGAACTCCGACCAGATGCGGGTTGTCCGACCAACCGCTCAATTGCTCCTCCACTTGCTCCGCCTGCAGATCGACCCAGCCGACCACTCCTTCTATCCGCGGATCATGTTTCGCCAGATCCAATAAGAATTGGGTTTCCGCGACCGATTGCCGAGCCTGCACCGCAATCGACGCCTCGAAGCCGACCCGAGCCTGTTCCCGGAAGAGCGTTTCTGGATAAAAGTCTTGTTTCAAGATGCGCATGTCATCGTTGATCCAGGGAAATGCTTCGGGTACATACGTCCAAAAATGCTGATGGGCGTCGATGGGGGAAAAAGCCATAGGGAGAGGAAATTAGGGTGGTCTTTGAAATTAACAAAGCTCCTTGACTTCCCCTCTTCTTTCAGAAAAAGAAACCAGTGGAGGAACCCAATAAAAAGGAGGATTACTCTGGGGGATAGGTCAACTGTTTCTGAAACCCGATTTTCTATTCAGGGGGCATAGTCTTCTATTGCCTGAATGATTCCATCAAGTCGGTCGATAGATTTTCTTTCTTTGAGATAGTCATTATATGCTTTATACGCATCGGTTAGTAGCATGTCATACAGGACAACTCTAGCACTTGATTCGGAAAGGATATTGGCTACACGAGCAGGACCACCAGGATTGTCATATTCTCTAGGCTGGTTTCCCAGTAGGCAAATGATCTGAATGGGTTCGTTAGCAAGATCCATTTTCTCAAGAATTTTTTGCATACCAGACCGATACTTTTCGACTTGCTCTGCTAGTTCGTATAACCCTACTTTTCGATCTGGCCTTTTAAGTTCGATGATGACATGTGCACCTGCTGTTTTTCGATACTGGATGTCAATTCGAGCATTTCGTTCATCTTTAGAAAGGTTGGCATCAATTTTATCAAATAGTTTTTCTACTCTGGTTTCCATATGTTCTGAAGCATCCGCCCTCTCCCAAGCCGGATCAATCAGCCAGAGGTGATCAAAAATATACTGTTGAATCACTTTCTCAAGCGTATTTTGATCTACTTTCTCTTGCAAGGTTCGAATGACAGCAATTCGGTGATGTACAATTTGACCATAGAGGTTATACTCCAGGCTGTCGAGGTCGGCAAAAAGTTTCAGAACCTCGTCTAGGCTTTCGTCAGTAATGCGGTCAATCCGGTCAAGGGTTTGATTAGCCCGATAGAACTCAAAAGCCAATACCGCATGCTTGATCATCTTCTTTTGATCATGTGGATCGTCGGTCTTCATCCTGTTCAGCTTCCCAAGCCACCCTTTTGCTTTGGGTTGTAAGTCCTTGGGCAGATCATTCATCCACTGATTCACGGCAGGGATTTCCAAGGCTTTTTTTGCCCCTTCTTCACTCCGAAGTTCCGTCCACCGATTTTGAATAAATTTGAGCTCATCGTGAATGATTTTCTTTAAGGTTTCGTATCGTTCATCATCCTCAACAATTTTTTGACGACTGCTCGTCGCCGCATCGGGCTGGTCGTCTTGGTCTAGCTGCTCAGCGTGAATTTCCCCTATCAGATAGCTCGCATACACACCACGTTCCGAAAAGTCTGCCAAGATGTCTTCTTGAGCCAATTTTCCGCGAAAAAAGATAGCGATCCGATTGAGATTATCTCCATCTTCATCTTTTAGGTGTTCCGACTTTTTCACAGTTCCTAGCCAGCCAGTAATCGCAAGTCCTTTATTTTTTACAGAATCAGTACGATCAAATATATGCTTCTCAGGTTTGGTAATTCCAGCACACATATCAATCACTTTCGATTGCTGTCCATAAGTCCAAAGAAATTGGATGCTGTGATAATAGCCTCTGTCGGCAGGCACGATCTTATCTCCGTTTACAAAGACCTCGAATTCATCCCCAATAATGGAAAAGCGTCTAGCTAGGCGTTTGCGCAATGCCCTAGGGGTACGGATGGTATATCGCTTCCGAATCCCATCTAGGGTAATTCGGGTACCTTGTTTCCAGTCAATGCCTGTGGAATCAAGTGCTTCAGGTCGATATGGCTTTTTCTGGGCTTCATTGCCCTCCCCCTTAATCGCCTCGCGAATGTTGTTGAGGTTCATTTGAAAGGCACTCTTTTCCGCGTTTTTTACCGTCTCTACCGTGATCATATCAGCAATAGAAAATAGGGATAGTTTACCAATCCCTTTTCTCCCCATTGGGGTACGTCCTTTGGGTGTCAATCCAGGTTCATGGTCCCTCTTTCGATACCCAACGGTTAGAAACCGTTTATTCACCTCCTCTCGTGTCATCCCTTTACCACGATCTTGAATCACAATTCGGTAAGGATCTTCGTGGATATCTATCTTGACCCAAGGAGCGTCTGCGTCCCAAGCATTCGCGACAACTTCAGAAAGAACAGACGGGACATTGCTGTATAGGTTGATTCCCAAGTGTTCCAGCACATTGAGACTCAACTCCATGACATAGAGTGAATCTTGTTCGTTCATATAGGATGTTGGTCGAGGTGATCTCTGATAGACCTTGCTATTACTCGCCCCAAATCTACTGGGACAGCATTGCCAATAAGCTTGCCAAGTTTTTTGAAGCTGATGTTCCCTCTTGGCTCCACAAATTCATAATCTTTGGGGAAAGTTTGCAAAATAGCCCCTTCTCTGATGGAAAGTGCTCTATCTTGCTCAGGGTGCCCAAAACGACCATTCCCAAATCCATAGAACTGGGTGGTGACTGTGGGGGATGGTTCCTCCCAAGTCATCCGACCATATACTGAGGCATAAGAGCGCCCTGTTTCTGCTCTATGACAAGCAGCCACCAGTTCAGGACTCCAATCTCGCCAAGTCCCTCCTGGTCTGGATTCGCGAATCCGTCGGAGGTTAAGGGGACTAAGTCTGCTTGCTTTGTGTAAGGGGTCGCGTTCGTCCATTTCCCCTGCATTCAGTGGAGGCAGGCTACCAATTGCGTCCTTGACTGTTTTGTATTGTACAGGGCTATGTGTCGGCGGGAGGAACGATATCTTCCCTAAGCGGGAAGCAAGCAAAACCAGCCGATGGCGGCGCTGAGGGACTCCATAATCAGGAGAAAAGGCGATCTCGGCTGACACATGGTAGCCCGACGTAAGTAAGGTCTCACGGAACTCTTCGAATACT
>JBCCCJ010000006.1:0-17315 GCA_039033615.1 Bacteroidota bacterium | reverse complement strand
GCTTCCAATCAGACGACCGATGCGGCTGGTTCAGAATCTTCTGGGAACGTACAGGTGGTTTATTTACCCGAAGAAAGTTACGAGGCGGTGAGAATGAGTGATAAGCCGCTATTGATGAACCTTTTTCCGCCTTTGGATGGAGAAGTCAGAAACGGATTTGACCTACAGAAGCAGCATTATGGCGTGGATATTGTAGCACCAGAAAAGACATTGATCAAATCCGTTGCCGAGGGGTATGTGGTCATGGCGGAGTATTCGGAAGACAATGGATGGGTAATTGGGGTATCCAGCCGAGATAACGTTGTCAGTTTCTACAAACACAATAGCCGTCTCTTGAAAAAGGTCGGAGACTATGTTGTGAGTGGAGAACCAATTGCCGTAATTGGAAATACGGGAGAAAATTCCACTGGCCCACACCTGCACCTCGAAATATGGCACAAGGGGACACCTCTTGACCCAGTGAACTACATCAGATTCAATTCATAACCAGCTTTTTCGCATGTTCGGAACAAAAAACGAGACCAGCCGTCCTAAAGTATCCTCTAGCTCTGTATCCAAAGGAGAAGTTCGCCGAAACGTCATTTCTGAAGGCACCGTCGTAGTGGGCAACATCAATGCCGAAGGTGATTTGCGCGTCGAAGGCAAAGTCATTGGCACCCTGGTATGCAATTCCAAACTGATCATCAGTGGAACTGGATACATCGAAGGAAACGTAGATGCCCGGGTCGCTACTGTAGAAGGAGAAATCAAAGGCAATGTAGTAACCCGCGAATTGCTGACCATTGACAAGACCGGTAAGATTTTCGGAGACATCTTCACGCAAAAGCTGGTGGTACAAATGGGTGCCGTCTTCACGGGAAGCAGCAAAATGGCCGAAGCCGCCAAAGACATGCTGACCAAAACTCCCCAGCGAGCCAAGGACCTCCTCAATGTCACCAACTCTCGTCCAGTTTCTATGGACAAGAAAAACGACAAGGTAGGCAAGGCCAGCTGAGCAATTGCTTAGATCATGCCAACTCCGCCTAAGAAACCGATCAACGAATACCTTCGATATACAGGCCTGGGATTTGAAATCCTGGCCTGTATATTGGTTTGTGTAGGGGCGGGCTATTGGCTTGATCAGCGCCTACAGACAGAGAAGCCCTGGTTTACCCTGTTCCTCTCTTTGTTGGGATGCGTAGCTGCCATCGTCCTCATGATTCGAAAGTTGGGGAAGAAGTGAAGAGGTCGGGATGCGAGAAACGAGAAGCGGGAGCTTGTCTTTGCCAAGAAGACCTGTAGTTGGAGATTCGGTGGCATGCCCTATTTGACAAAGTACGAGGCCTTCCTTCCCTCTCCTCATTTCATGAATTTCCCAATTCCTTCCCCAACTCGTTTCCCTGTTCGCAAGAAAAAGCCTACCTTTGTAGCCGCTTGAACACCCCCTCCTGGTTCTCGGCTTTTTATTTGATTCATCTTGCGTATTCCTCAATTTCTCCTCCTTGTCTCTAGCATCGCCCTCGGGCTGATTCTGGCTGCATGGTTGCTTGTACAAGGAGCAGAGCCAGCCTATTCATTTCCCGCCATTCTCAGCGCGATCCTGATCGCCTGTGTGCCGACCCTCTTGGCATACAGCCTCACCAAGCCTGTCCTCGACAAATCCCAGAAGCAATTCATGCAAATGCTGATGACTGGGATGATGGCAAAAATGTTTGTAGGCCTCATTTCCATTGTGATTGTGGGGGTACGATTCCGGGAAATCAGATCAGAATACGTTGTGACTTACATCATCGCGTATTTCGTCTTCACTGGATTTGAAGTTTATGGTTTAATGCGTAGCTTGCGCCCGATTTCAAAACAGGGCGCAAATACGAAGAACGAATAGCCTCTATGTTGCTAAGAAACCTACTGATAATCACCTTGTTGCTCTTTGGAGGCGTGACAGCCTTCGCCCAGGAAGAGCATCACGACGCGGAACATGACAGCCACGGCGAGTTCAACGCCTCGGAGATGATTCTTCACCACATCCTTGACTCTCACGATTGGCACATTACTGATCTCCCAGGTGGAACGCCGATTGCGCTGCACTTGCCTTGGATTTTGATCAGTGATGGCTTCCACTTCATCCCTTCTACTGACGGTCTGTTCGAAAAAGGATTTGTTCCTCATGAGGAGACGGCAGTGGCCTTGAAGTCTGGAGTCAACGGCACTGAACTGAAAGGAATGTTCATGGATGATCATGGTCATCCCAAGCACATGAGCGAAGCGGAGTGGGCAGCGTTTGAGGCGCAGTATGTAGATACAGACAAGACCGTCATTGACATGTCCATCACCAAAACGGCTCTTCAGTTGTTGCTGATTGGCTTGCTGGTATTGTTGGTGTTTCGTTCGGTCGCCAAAAGTTATCAGAAAAACGAAGGCAAAGCACCCAAAGGCCTACAGTCTTTCATGGAGCCCATCATTCTATTTGTTCGGGATGAAGTGGCTCGTCCGTGGTTGCACGACAAAGCCAATGCGTTTCTCCCTTACTTACTGACCCTATTCTTCTTCATCTGGTTCTCCAACCTGTTTGGTTTGACTCCGCTCAACTCCAACATCATGGGGAACATCTCCGTTACCGCTTCCCTGGCGATCCTGACGATGATCTTGATCAACTTCAATGGATCTACCGACTACTGGAAGCACATTTTTGTCGCTCCGGGGATTCCGGCTTTGTTGAAGCCATTGATGTTTGTGGTCGAATTCATTGGGGTCATTTCCAAGCCTTTCGCCTTGGCGGTACGTTTGTTTGCCAACATCTCTGCTGGCCACTTCATGGTCCTCGGTCTGGTTTCCTTGATCTTCATCATGGGAGACGCTGGCGCAAACGCTGCTGGAGGATTTGGCATCAGTCCGCTTTCGTTCTTGTTCACCGTCGTCATTTTCGCTCTGGAGATGATCGTGGCGATTGTTCAGGCATTCATATTTACGCTATTGACTGCGGTCTTCATCGGCATGGCCATGGAGTCGCACGATGATCATCACTGATCAGTATAAAGAGTTTTTTTCACCATAAACCAACCGCGATTATGGAAATGATTGGAGTAATGGGCGCTGGCATTGGCGCAGGATTGGCTGTAATTGGAGCAGGTATGGGGATTGGCCGTTTGGCTGCATCTTCTGTAGAATCTATCGCTCGTCAGCCAGAAGCTTCCGGAGATATCCGTGGAGCCATGATCCTGACTGCTGCCTTCATCGAGGGGGTTGCCCTCTTTGGTGAGGTAGTTTGCCTGTTGGCTGTCCTCGGCTAAATCGACTCAGTAGCGCAAGCGAGGGAATGCCTCGTTTGCCTACTGCCTTTTTTCCTAATCGTACCTCTGAAGCAATCAAGATTTTCAAGATATGACTTTGTTAGCTTCCATCATTGCTCCTCAGTTTGGCTTGTTCTTCTGGACAACCCTCATCTTCCTTACTTTTTTCTTCGTCCTCCGTCGTTTTGCATGGAAGCCCATCATCAATGCCTTGAATGAGCGGGAATCTTCCATCGAAAACTCTTTGCAAGAAGCCGCCAAGGCTCGCGATGAGATGGCCAAACTTCAGGCGGACAACGAAGCTCTCTTGAAAGAAGCTCGTGCCGAACGTGACGCCATGTTGCGGGATGCGGCTACTATGAAAGAGGAAATCATCAAAAAGGCCAAAGAAGAGGCGGCTGAGGCTGGTGCCAAAGAGCGTGAGAAAGCCAAAATGCAGATCGAGGCGGAAAAGAATTCTGCCCTGAACGAGATCAAGCAAACCGCTTCTGTGTTGGCCGTAGAAATCGCCGAGAAATTGCTGCGCAAAGAGTTTCAGGACGGAAAAGCCCAGGAAGCCTACGCGAAGCAATTGGTGAAAGACCTGAGTGATAACTAACTGCAACCACTGAAACACAGATTCTCATGGTAGAAGATCGCATTGGTTATCGCTACGCAAAATCAGTCTTTGAACTGGCTGAAGAAAAGAAATTGCTCGACCCTACCCGGGAAGACATGGCCTTGCTAGATGAATTGGCAACCAACAACCGGGAATTCCGCAATTTATTGGAAAGCCCCTTGATCAAGGCAGGTGCCAAGCAAGCCATCATGGATCGCCTGTTTGGAGATCGGTTTCAGTCTGCCATCACGCCTTTATTGGTGGCGATGGTGGTACGGAAAAGCCGGGAAATGTACCTACCTCAGGTGGCCAAGTCCTTCCTGAGCATATATGATACTGAGAATGGCATCGTGCGCGGCAGCCTTACCAGTGCAGTGAGCTTATCCGAAGCCGAGCAAAAAGAGATCCAGCAAGCCGTAGAGAAAAAACTCGGCAAGCGCTTTGTGATGCAGACGGAGGTAGACCCCGAATTGATCGGTGGATTTGTCCTCAAATTTGGCGACCGCCTGTTTGATGGCAGCGTAGCCAGTTCCATTCGCCGCATCAAACAAGAATTGACCAACTAGAACCCCACGAAATTCATTAAATAGTTACGCAAATGGCAGCAGTAAGACCCGACGAAGTTTCTGCAATCTTACGGGAGCAGCTTTCCAACTTTAAGTCCGAATCCCAGCTCGAAGAAACCGGAACCGTTCTCCAGATCGGTGATGGAATTGCCCGCATTTATGGCTTGACCAAAGTGCAGGCTGGTGAATTGATCAAATTCGAAAATGGCCTCAAGGCGATGGTCTTGAACCTGGAGGAAGACAACGTGGGGGCAGTATTGTTCGGAGATTCTGAAGGGATCAAAGAAGGCGACAATGTCTATCGTACGGGGGAAATCGCTTCTCTTTCTGTAGGAGAAGGCGTACTCGGTCGGGTCATCAACCCACTCGGGGAGCCCATTGATGGCAAAGGACCCATCGTCGGAGAAGTTTATTCTGTGCCTTACGAGCGCAAGGCTCCCGGGGTAATTTTCCGTCAGCCAGTAAATGAGCCTCTCCAGACGGGGATCAAGGCGATTGACTCCATGATTCCCATTGGCCGAGGACAGCGGGAGCTGATCATTGGGGACCGCTCTACGGGTAAGACTGCGATTGCCATTGACACCATCATCAATCAGAAGGAATTCTACGATCGTGGGGAGCCTGTCTATTGTATCTATGTTGCATGTGGCCAGAAAGCCTCTACCGTTGCTCAGGTGGTAAAAGCCCTGGAAAATGGGGGCGCGATGCCTTATACGGTGGTAGTAGCGGCGCCAGCTTCTACGCCAGCTCCGATGCAGTTCTTTGCTCCTTTTGCAGGTGCTGCCATTGGGGAATACTTCCGCGACATGGGAAATCCAGCCTTAGCGGTCTATGATGACTTGTCCAAGCAAGCGGTAGCGTATCGGGAAGTTTCTCTCCTGTTGCGTCGTCCTCCCGGTCGTGAGGCATATCCTGGAGACGTATTTTACTTGCACTCCCGTCTGTTGGAGCGTGCTGCGAAGGTCATCAATGATGATTCCATCGCCAAGAATATGAACGACCTTCCAGAGGCATTGAAAGACAAAGTGAAGGGCGGTGGTTCTTTGACCGCATTGCCGATCATTGAGACCCAGGAAGGAGACGTTTCTGCTTATATCCCGACCAATGTGATCTCCATTACCGATGGACAGATCTTCTTGGAGTCTGGACTGTTCAACTCTGGCATACGTCCTGCGATCAACGTGGGGATCTCCGTATCTCGAGTAGGAGGTGCTGCTCAGATCAAGCCAATGAAGAAAGTAGCCGGTACCCTGAAGCTCTCTTTGGCTCAGTATCGGGAACTGGAAGCCTTCTCTCGTTTTGGTTCTGATTTGGACAAATCGACTCAGCGTCAGTTGGAGCGGGGCAAGCGGAACGTGCGGATGCTGATTCAGAAGCAGTACGCTCCGGAGAAGGTAGAGAATCAAGTAGCCATCATCTACGCTGCTGGTCAGGGCTATCTGGACAATGTACCCGTGGAGAAAGTCAAAGAATTTGAAGCTCGCCTCATTCAGGAGCTGGAAATCAACCATGCTGCTGGTATGGAATCTATCCGGACAGGCAAGTGGACCGATGCCGAACAAAATATGATTAAAGAGGTCGCTCAGTCTGTGGCCAATTCATTTGCCTAATTGATCTCCGATGGCGAACCTGAAAGAAATACGAGGACGGATCAAGACCGTCAAAAGTACCCAACAGGTGACCAAAGCCATGAAAATGGTGGCGGCCGCCAAGCTCAGAAAAGCGCAGGACCGGATCGTTCAACTCCGGCCCTACGCGACCAAATTGCGGGAAATCATTGGCAATGTGGTGTCTGTCCTGAATGTGGAAGACATCCCGAGTCGTTTGGTGGAACAGCGAGAGGTCGACAATATCCTGGTGGTACTGGTCACCGGAAACCGGGGACTGGCTGGCCCGTTCAATACCAACATCATCAAGCACACGCAAGCTTTCCTGGCAGAACATCACGCCGATGATCTGGCGGCTGGGAAAGTCCAATTCATGTGCCTGGGACGTAAAGGCTACGAAGCCTTCAAGAAGCAGGACTACAACGTGAATGGAAAGAACTTCGATGTACTTGCCGATCTTTCCTTCGATACCGTCAACGCGGTCAACGATGAGATCTTCGACAAATTCCTCAGCGGGGAAGTGGACAAGGTGTACCTGATGTTCAATGAGTTCAAGAACGTCATGAGCCAAATCCGTCGGGCTGATACTTTGCTGCCATTGGCGGTGGACGGATTGGATCAGGAAGAGGAGAGCAGCAATCTCCAGTCTGACTACCTTTTTGAACCAGATCGGGAAGAGATTCTGAAAGAGTTGATTCCAAAAGCCTTACGCTTGCAGGTATATCGGGCCGTGCTCGAATCCAATGCAGCTGAGCAAGGCGCACGGATGGTGGCCATGGATGCGGCGACCTCCAACGCAGAAGATCTACTCAAGGATTTGAAACTCAAATACAACAAAGCTCGTCAGGCTTCGATTACCACTGAAATCCTCGAGATTTCAGCTGGCGCAGACGCCCTGGCCAATCAATAAGACAACGCTGTATACAAGACTTTTGAGAGGGGTGCTTCGGCACTCCTTTTTTTTGTCTTATTTTTTCTGGATGCGGTGACATTTCCCTGCCCCCTCCGTCCAAGAGCCTCATGAGTGTTTTTCCTATATACAGAACTCAATGAAAACAATCGTTACCTTTTTCCTTCTCCTCGGATTCCTGCCCCACCTGATGGTATATGGACAGTACGAATCTGTGATGTTCGACTACGAACTGGCTTACTTCAACAATGGGCAACCGCTTCCTGCGGAGTCCTACCTCATGCTTTCTGGAGAGATGAACCCTCAGGTCAAGCGGGTAGAAGTAGAAATTTTCAAAGGGAAGTCAGACATGGACAAGCGTCCCCTCTACGTTTCCGTTTGGAAAAGAACCGCCCAGCACGATGGAGGTGCGTTCCGTCTCCCAGTGAACTACCTGTTGAAGGGGAGCTCGCAATACAGCTTTCGCTTTGCGTACTTTGAGCCCATTAGCCTGGGAGAAAAGCAGAAGTTGGGGGAAACCCTCGACGAAATGCTGGATACCTACCTGGCCAATGCGATCACCTTAAACGGGCAGCAAATTGCCGTACAACCCAGTGCAAAGAAGATTCTCTCAACTCTGAATACCATCGTTGCTGACGGCCTGTTTTTCTACCGCAGTACCAACGAAACCTCCTTTCCTGGTTTTTCTGACCTGAGCAAAGAATTGATTCAGAAACTCAGTGGCAAGAAAACCACCCCAGAACAGTTTGCTACCCAATTGGCAGACATCCAGAACCTAGTGAAAGAAGAATTGGCGCAAAGCCTTAACCAAGACTGGTTGGTCCGTACCGATCTGCGCGACGTGCGGGACTATCCTACGGACAAAGTCATGAATACCCTGGCGATCAACGCTGGATTTGGGGGCGTATATCTGGATGGGGATGAAAGCAATTTCTCCTATGGAACCTCTCCCTACGTCGGAATTTCATTGCCTTTGGCCAATAGTGCCCTGGCTGCGAGCTTCTGGCAAAATACTTCTCTTTCCTTAGGCGTATTCACCAACAATTTTGAGCAAGGAGACATCGAATACTCTGGTCCCATCTTTGGACGGCCTTACTACGCTGGTCTGGGTTACAACATCTTTCGCTTTGTTCGGATCAATGCCGGAGTTACTGCGCTCGAAAAACGCGACGCCTCCTCGGCAGGCGGAGGAACCATCTCTCTGGATGTGGACGCAATTCAACTGCGACCTTTCATCGGCATCAGTGCCGAGATCAATCTGTGGGCAGGTTTGAACCAACGCCGCTAACCCCCGAACCATGAAGAATTGGCTAATTTTTGGACTGCTGATTGCTGGATTGACGGCTTCTGCCTTCGGGCAATCCCAACCCTACCGGAGCAATAAGACGGTCAAAGGCTACCGCATTACGCCCTTATACGTGAAGGCAACTTCTCCGGAAGACAGCCTCCGGCAAGCTGCCCCTGAAGCCTTGGACGAAACGCAGCCGATTGCTCTACGTGCGCAAGCGCCGCTGCCCACGACTGCTCCAGGCTCACCTGAGCAGTGGCAGGAGATCCAACAGCAGCTTCAGGCCATTCAGGCCCAATTGGCCGCTCTCCCGCAGGAGCAGAAACCTTCCCCTGCTCCTAAGAAAAGCCCTGCTCCGGTATTGGTGGAAGAAGAAGAGATGCTGGCAGCTGTGGATTCCGTCATAGGAGAAGAACAAGAAGAAATACCAGGAGGCGAATCGGTTTTATCCGAGCGAGAAGTGGTGATCGAAAAAGAGGTGATCCAGACTGGACGGCGAGATACCATCTTGGTCCAGAATCAGGTGTTTCTCAATTCCGGCACCCAATCTCAGGATTCTATGCTTCGCCAATTGTTTCTCCGCCAAGAGCAACTACAGAGTCGCTGGGAGCAATGGATGGAACAACAAGCTGCGGCCAGAATGGCTGAACCTGAGCCAGAAGCAAAACCGGAATCAGAACCTTCCCCCAAGCGAATCACCATCCGAACTACCACGCAGGACCCAGAACCAGTTCCTGTAATAACCACAATGGCCCCTCAACAGATGGAGAGCCTGGAACAACAGCAGATGGCCTTATTTGATTCTCTGCGATTGTGGAAACAGGAGTTAAAAGCCGTACAGGCTGCTCCGGGACCAGGTTCCTATCCGCCAGCTTCCATGGTCATGCCCAGCTCAGTTGCTGTCATGGATAGTACCGGTGCAGTAGATAGTCTGCGCCTGGATCAGTCAGGCGATACCACCTTCTACTATTCTGATCCGGTTGCCTTGTATCAGCTCTCGGTGCTGCAAAGCGAAATTGCAGAATTGAAACGCCTGATGAACCAGCAAGCGGCTCCGGCTGTCGTTCCTGTTCGTCAGGAAGCGGATAGTTCGCAGCATGCAGCCATGGCGCAACTTTCCGACATGATGAAACAGTTGAATGCCTCTCAGCAAGCCACTTCTACCGAGCAGCAGGCGACCATTGCTGCCCTTCGCCAACAGTTGGCCCGGCAAGACAGCCTTTCCCAACTCCCGGTAGATCAGCCCAAAGGCTGGAAAGGCCTTCGCATGGCCCGGGTATTCTTTGCCAAAGGGCAATCCACGCTCCAAGCCCAGGATCGGTTGGAATTAGAGGAAATGGCATTGCTACTCCGGGAACAAACCGACTTAGCGGTGGAAATTCGGGGATTTGCCGATAAATCCGGCAACCCAGCCCTCAACCAGCGGCTTTCTCAGCAGCGAGCCAGCAGCGTGCAGACCTATTTGCAAAGCCTCGGAATTGCGACTGAGCGAATGAAGGTTGTTTTCTTTGGGGATGAAAAAGCCAGCTATGGGGGAGAGCTAGACCGGAGAGTGGAAGTGGTCCTGGTGGAATAAAAGCAGCTCGCTTTGTAACATATCTTACAGTTTCTGGCTTTGGGAGGTAGTACCTTTAGACAAATCTTGATGCTATGAATCCCATTACCAGAGAAGACCTTGCCCGCGCTTTCAGCTATCCAGCGTACCTTTCTATGGTTCAGGAATTGTACCATGCAGGCAAAAGTACTGGACCCAAGCAATCTGAAAGCCTGCTGAACTTCAGCGGGCTCAACCTTCGGAGAATGGATCGGGTCGCCAAGAAACTCAGCTTAACGGAAGAAAGCG
This sequence comes from Bacteroidota bacterium, assembly GCA_039033615.1. Lineage (GTDB taxonomy): Bacteria > Bacteroidota > Bacteroidia > J057 > J057 > JBCCCJ01. The sequence continues at coordinate 7,234 of JBCCCJ010000006.1, read as the reverse complement.
AGACTGCCTTGGCTCAACTGAAGGAGTCGCAAGTATGGGTGGTACTAACGGAAGGTTGGTGTGGTGACGCTGCCCAAACCTTACCGATCATCTATCGCATGGCCGAGGCGAGCGAACAGATTGAGCTGAAGATTTTGTTGCGGGACGAACATCTCCCCATCATGGATCGTTATTTGACCAATGGTGGCCGGAGTATCCCCAAATTGATTGTGCTACGAGCCGATGATTTGACGGAGCTAACCCAATGGGGCCCTCGCCCCGCAGAAGCGCAGAAATTGCTATATACCTACAAAGCGATGGACCCAAAGCCGCCTTATGAGGAGTTCAATAAGCAACTTCAGATGTGGTACAACAAAGACAAAGGGATCAGCACCCAGGCGGAGATCGCTGCCCGACTGAATCAAATTCATCTAATAGAAGCGTAGTTTGAGCGTTGCTCGGCGGGGACTTACCCCTCGTTTTCATTAAAAACCGCCCCCCTCGGTCCGGCGCTACAAGCTGGGCGAGGGGGGCGAATGAATGTGGGCGTCAGTGGCTAGCTGTGTTACCTCCGTCTGGCGGCTGTCCGTCGCTGAGGGTTGGCAGCTTTGTATGGGGGAATTGCTCTGACGATGTCTTTTACAAAGTAGGTATCCGCCATGCCTTTGTTTTTGATTTCTATCCGACGAACCGGTTCAAAGTCGCAATAGCCGGAAACCATGCTATGGGTAGAAGCGGAAATGTTGACCTTTCCGGCCTCGCCACTGGTTTCCATACGGCTGGCGACATTCACCGCGTCACCCCAGATGTCATAGGCGAATTTTTTCTGCCCAATGACCCCTGCGATCACTTGGCCACTGTTGATGCCAATCCGAAGTTCCCAAACCGCTTCGTTACGGCGCTTTTGTTTGCCTAGCCATGAGTCCATGAATTCCTGCATCTCCATCGCTGCTGCTACCGCATGAATGGCATGATGGGGATCGGGATTCGGCAAACCAGCCACGGCCATATAGGCATCACCGATGGTTTTTATTTTCTCCAAACCAAACTTCTCCATGATGCTGTCGAATTCATTGAAGGCCTCTTCCAGCTTGTCCACGAGTTCCTTGGGTTTCAGTTGGGAGGAAATGGAGGTAAAGCCTTTGAAATCCGAAAATAGGATGCTGACTTCTTTGTGGAGCACCGGAGTAACTTTGTTTTTCTTTTTGAGTTCATTGGCGACCGAAACCGGGAGGATGTTGCGGAGCAAATCGTCTGACTTTTGTTTCTCTGCAGCCAGTTCCAGGTTGTTCCGCTTCCGCCGCCGGGATCGACTGATGGCTCCAATCAAGAGCAGGAGCAAGAATACCAAGGCCGAAGCTCCAGCCAGGTAGAGAATGCGATCTTCGGCATCCTTCTTGGCCTGAACGGCGTCCTGGATTTCCAATTCTTTATTTTTGGCCTCGATTTCCGCTTTGGCCGCTCGAATTTCTGCTTCCGTTGCGGTTTGTTCCATTTTCAGTCGCTCGACCACCTCATCCTTTTCCAGGGTGGCTTCTTTGGCGTCAGACAGGGAGTCCTGAATCACTTCTAATTGCTTTTGAAAGAGTTCCAATTCCATTTCCGACTCCTCATTCTGCTGAAGCAAGGTGCGGGTATTGGTCAGGTTTCGCTCGATTTCTAGGGTCAATGCGGTCGCATTTGCTTGTTGTGCGTAGGCCAGGGCCTGCCGAAACGCCCGGAAAGCATCTCCATAGCGCTGCTGTTTGAATTGCACCTCTCCCACGGCGTTTTTCGAGGTGGCCAGTTCCGTCCAATCTTTCGCCTGACTCGCATATACGACGGCTTGCTGGTAGGACTCCAACGCCAGCTGACTGCTTCCCTGAGCATCATAGCAGATGCCCAAATAGCGATGATCCTTGGCCAGACTGAGGCTGAGTCGGCCATTGTCTTTGACCAATTTTGATTTGAGCCCCGTCGCCGCTTTGAAGGGTTCGATGGCATTGGCAAACTGAGTGAGGTTCATGTACACCAAACCAAGATTGCTATACGCCTGCGCCCCCAAATCTCTTCGATTGAGTTTGCGGGAGACGGCCAAGGCCTCCTTTGCGAAAGCCACCGCGTCTTCAGGATGGGAATTGGTGAACTGCTTGGCAGACTTGATCAATAGCTCCACTTTGGCTGGGCCATCGGACTGATCTTTCGTCTGAGAACGAATGTCAGCAGGAGTTTGAGCAAGAAGCAGGAAGTTGCCACAGAGCAGGCAGCTTACCAGGAAAAGGAATCTACGCATAGAGAAGCTGATTACCGGATAAAAATGCGAAAGAAAGCCCGGATTGAAAAACATAACACCGATAATTGCTACCTTTGAAATATGGAGTCCGCCGAAATCGTCGAAGCGCTCAAACAAACCACGCTCTTTGCTGGCTTGAAAGAGGAAGATCTCGAACAAGTTGCTCGCAAAGTGAAAGTCCGGCAGTTTTTTGCCGATGACGTGATTGTCTGGCAAGGACAGCCCAGCACTTCTCTTTTTCTGATCACCAATGGCATCGTGGTCGTCAAACGGATCGTTCGGGAAACCGAGAGCGTTTTGGCGTATCTGATGCCAGGCAATACCTTTGGCGAGGTAGGGATTCTGGAAAATCAACCTCGCTCTGCCAGTGTCGTGGCCTTGAGCGAAGTAGATGCCCTCGTCATCCGGCGGGAAGACCTGCTCAACATTCTGCATCAGCATCCGACCGTAACCATCGAGCTCGCCCGAATTTTGGGGCATTATCTCCTACAATCCAATCGCCGCCTGAGCAACGAGCATTCCAATACCCGGGAAATTGTGCTGATCAATACGGAGGAAAACTCCGGGGGCACCAGTTTTTCGGCTTTGCTGGCCCAGCGTCTGGCAGATACCAAAGGCACTCCGACTGCTTTCATGGAGTATCCCAATCCCTGGCGAGCCCTGAATGGTTATCAGCTCAATAAAAATACCACCGTTTACCATCATGGCGATGGCTACGACATTTTGTTGCCCGCCCCGGAGCCTTATCTGCCGTCCAATACGCGGATGACGTTGCTGATGGACAAATTGCGGGGGACCTACCAGAATTTGGTGGTCAAGATTCACGGGGAAGTGGACGAAGCGGCGAATATGCTGTTGGAGCAGGCCAACCAGATCATCATCATGGCTCCGCCTACCAAAAAGGGGCTGAAAGATCTGGAGGTTTTACAAAAATCTCTCAAAGGGAAAATTCGGGCGGAAGAAACCAGCGTCGTAAGCGTGCTGAATTTCTCCCATCCCAATCACAAGCTGAATGGAGTGAGCCCGCAGGTGGACATCCAGATTCCTTTCATGAAGGATTTTCCGCTGCTTCAACTGCCCAACCGTACTCAAACGGAGCTACCGGAGGCCATGGAAGATGCCTTGACCAAGTGTCTGGAGCGACTGGAACGCACCAACAGCATCGGGATTTTCATTCCCACCACCATGGAGGGCGATCAAGCCGTGGACACCAGTAAATATCGTCAACGAGCCTTGGATTTCATGGCCGAGCGTTTTGGTGGAGCTACCTGCAAAGAAGCCAGTGGTGTCTGGCACAGCGAACAACTCGGCCTCGTCGGCGAGGTGATCTACATCGTCCACTCCTATCTCACCAGTTCCGACCTGACTCGCTACCTCGACGAGGTCGTAGACTTCATCAAGTGGATGAAGCATGAGCTACAGCAGGAGGCCATGGCCCTAGAGGTGAACAATAAACTGACGTTGATTTAGGGGATTCGAGAGGGTTCCACAAAGTGAGAACTACCAGCCATTCCCAATTAGCTATTAATCGGCTCTCTTGCCAATCCATCAAAAGCACTTTTCGTTGTTGCCTAATCTAGGTTAATGGCGATATCTTCTGAGACGTTCAACTCGTTTTCTTTTGAGCTCCACCGCGTGATTTTGTAAGACCCATGATCTGCATCAAGGATTGGAACTCGCGTATGGTACACGATTTTTTCTCCGTTTCCACTCCGATTTTCAGGATCATTCCATCTTCTAAGGCTTGTAGCCAGTCATACTACTAGACATTTCTCGAATGAGCGTTGAATTGCTACTGACCAAGTATGACGTCGCCTTTCCCGCACCGCTCGGCGGTATCTTCGACAAGCGGGATTTCGCAAGCTCAACGGACCGACTTTTTTGTCAGCAAAAAAGTCGGCAAAAAAGCGCCGAAGCCCCATGCGACCCACTTGCCGCCCCAACACCTTCCCGTTCCGGGACAGGCGGGGCGCAGTTGATTCCGCTGAAATCGGAATGGCCGACCCGTTGTTGTAGTGAAAGCTTTGCTTGAAGGGGTAAGGTAGAAACCTCCTCGATACACTTGTACATAGGTGCCAGATTGCCAGGACCTACGCGGTCTACTCTTTTGCGGGAAGGCTTGCGGCGGCGTGAAGGGGCTGGAAGGTCGGAGCGATAGCGACGAGTCTGGACCGAAGGGGAAGACGGTACCCTGCAAGCACCTGACCCCGGAGGCAAGCGCAAGCTGCCGGAGGGGACACGCCCAAGTAAAAAAGCGTATCACACTCCATTTACCTTTATTTACGAAGGTCTTCGTAGAACTTCGCAATTTTGACTTAGCCCTGAGGGGAAAATGAAAGTATGCTAAAGAGAACTTTCTGCTTATTGGGTGCATCCAATGGTAGAAAGGTCTTCCCATTCATTCAGAATTCCCTCCTTATGCTACAAAACTATTTCACCACGGCCCTCCGAAACTTGATTCGACACCGGGTCTTCTCCCTGATCAACATCTTGGGATTGGCAGTAGGCATGGCGACTTGTTTGTTGATTTTTCGCTATGTCAGCTTTGAGTTCAGCTACGATCAGTTTCATCCCAAGGGCCAGGACTTGTACAAGGTCCATTTTGACAATTTTCGGGCGGGGGAGCTGAATGATCGCTCGACCTATACCCCGTACCAACTGGGGCCGAGCTTGCAAGAAGAGGTGCCCGAAATCACCGAATACATCCGCTGGCATCCCTTTTATGGGAGTGCGATTCTCACCCATGTGCCTGATCAGGGGGAACGGGTCCAGTCTTCCGAGTCGAGTCTTGCGTTTGTGGACCCTTACTTTTTGGAGGCGATGGGCTTTGGGTTGGAACTGGGTGATCCAGCTTCGGCTTTGAGTACGCCCAAGCATATGGTGATCAGCCGCCCGATGGCCGACAAATATTTTGGTACAAACAGTGATCCCATCGGCAAGGTCATCCAGATCAATGGGGGCTGGACTTCCGGCGACTACCAGATCAGCGGAGTGTTTGCGCCTATGGCCACCAACAGCCACCTGAGCTTTGATTTTCTGATGCCGATGGAGGATGTGCTGGCCGGAAGGCAGTATCGGGAAAACGACGGCTGGGGCTGGTACAATTTCCAGACCTATGTCGAATTGATTCCGGGAGCGGATACCACGGAGGTGATGAAGAAGATGGACGACATGTTTGTACGTCAGGCGGGCGACGAGAATGAAGCCCGGAACGAGCATTCCTATCCCAAGTTGCAGGCCGTTACCGACATTCACCTTTATACCACGCCCAATGATGAACCGACCACGGAAGGCCGTTCGGCTACGCTCTACTTTTTCATCCTGATTGGGGGGTTCATCTTGGTGATCGCCTGGGTAAACTACATCAATCTCTCGACGGCTCGGGCGATGGTGCGGGCCAAAGAAGTTGGCATCCGCAAGACCATTGGGGCGAATCGCGGGCAGTTGATTCGACAATTTCTGCTGGAATCCAGTCTGGTGAATGGCCTGGCGATGATGCTGGGTTTGGGCTTGGCTTGGCTGCTCTTGCCTACGCTGAGCGATTTGGTGGGCAAAGATTTGAGCCTGGGCACCCAGACTCAGCCCGCTTTCTGGCTGGGGTTGATTGCCTTATTTGTCGGAGGGGCCTTGCTGTCAGGCTTGTATCCGGCTTTGATTTTGTCCGGTTTCCAGCCGATTCGGGTGTTGAAAGGACAGGCGGATCAGGTGGCCTTTGGGGTTTCGCTGCGCAAAGTGCTGGTGGTGGTGCAATTTGCCGCGTCGGCCTTCCTGATTGCCAGTACGATCGCGGTCTATCAGCAGGTGAGCGCCATGAAGCAGGAAGACATCGGCATGAAACTGGATCAGGTGCTGGTGGTGCGTGGCCCAGGGATCTTTGACCGGGAGCAGGAGTTCAGCCCGATCTTGAAAACCTTCAAAACCAAGGCCATGCAGGACGCCAATGTCTATGCCGTGGCAAGTTCCGCGGCGATTCCAGGCGGCGGCCACAACTGGGGGACTCGGATGCGGAAGCTAGGCACGACGGAAGAGGAAATGGAGGGCGGGAAAATCGTCTGGGTAGATCCTGATTTCGTCCCGACTTACGAAATGCAGGTGCTCAGCGGTCGCGCCTTTTCGGAGGAATATGGCACCGACAATGAGGGCCTGATGATCAACGAAACCGCCCTGAACACCTTTGAATTAGGCACGCCGGAAGAAGCGCTGATGGAGCAACTGATCGTGGGCGGCGATACCATGCAGATTCAGGCCGTGCTGAAAGACTTTGCCTGGGGCTCTTTGCAGCAGGAGCGCGAAGCCTTCATGCTGGCGATGACGGAGGGAAGCAGTTCGCATTTCTCCTTTCGGATCAGTCCGGAGAAGATCCCCAGCACCCTGACCCACATCGAATTGATCTACCGGGAATTGTTCCCTGGCAATCCCTTTGAGTATCATTTTCAGGACGAATTTTTTGATCGCCAATACCAAGAAGACCAGCGTTTCGGCAACATCTTTGGCATGTTCACCCTGCTGGCCATCTTCATCGGCTGCCTGGGCCTCTTTGGGCTGGCTTCCTTCAGCGCGACCCTGCGCATCAAAGAAATTGGCGTCCGCAAAGTGCTGGGCGCTTCGGTCGCCCAGTTGCTGGCGCTGCTCAGTCGGGAGTACCTATTGCTGGTGCTGATTGGCGGCATCGTCGGATTGGCCCCGGCCTATTGGTACATCCAGCAATGGTTGGAGCAATACGCCTTCCAGATCACGCTGGGGGTATGGTTTTTTGGCTTGCCTTTGCTATTTCTGGGCGTTGTCGCCCTCAGCGCAGTCGGCTACCAAACCCTCAAAGCCGCGCAATCTCATCCCATCAAAGCCCTGCGCTACGAATAGGGGAGGGGAGAAGTGGTTTTGGGCGAGACCCGAGAAGAGGCAGGTGCCTCCTCTCGGGTCAGGCTCTATCAGGGTCCGCATTCGCTCCCGTCTTCCGCTAGCGCTCAAGACCCTCCCTCCGGT
>JBCCCJ010000005.1:0-17687 GCA_039033615.1 Bacteroidota bacterium | reverse complement strand
CCTACACGGATTCTAGCCTCGGTAACGAGACGGTCTCAAGATTCGCGCAGTCATAAAAGGCATAGTTCTCGACGCTCTTGACAAGCGGGAGCGAGACAGGCCTGAATCTGTTCCCCCTGTATCATCAATTCGCTGCCATTCAATTGGTTGAAGGTTGCTTCATTTTCGAAGCGCAAGCGGACCGAGCATTGCCCGTAGTTGTCGAACAAGCCCTGGTTTCGGAGTTGTTGATTGACCACAAAGCTGGCTCCTTTGAAATTGCGCGTGATGGCTCCCGGCATGGCATCGTAGTGATGCACATTCAGCGAAGCCGCGGCCCGGTTGAATAGCTGTCCCCGGTTTTCGATGCGGTGCAAGATCAACTCTCCCTCGTTGGCGAGTTGTGCCCGTTCCTCCAAAATCAAACTACCCTTGGAAGAAAACAATTGCCCATCCATGGCGATCTGAAGCTGCCCCGAGACCGTGAGATCATAATCCGTCAAGTAAGCCACCCCTTGCACAATCAGGCGGCTTTGCGGAGGAATGTGGGTGCCAGGATAGGCAGGCATCCAATTGGCGGGATTCTCAAAAAAATTGTCCTCCGTGGGAGAGAAATAAAACTCTTCCCAGACTACTGCGGTGGGAGGAGCCTCTCGATTCAGCCACCAGATGCCTCCGAGGAAACCCAGCAGAAGGATCGCCCCCCCTAGGTAGAAAAGACCCTGCCGAACAGATACAGAAGTGTGGGAATTGGGATAAAGCTGGGGGCGTTGGTTCATATCGAAAACCGATCTAGTGTTGGCAATCAAATAGCATGCCATGTTGCGCAAATGGTCTGTCCCATAGGTCAGATCCTGCGAAAAATGTACAGCAATTCAGGACCTACCTTTTCCCTTATTGTTGGATTGAGTAAATTTCCAATAACTTACTAGTCGAAACCAGACCTAAATCAGGTCAATTCTTTCAGCACTTTTTTGAGTCTTACCAAGGTCAAGTGTAAGGCGTGGTTAACTGCTTTCCTTTTAGATGATCCCAGAGTGAAATATCTACATCTGTTTCTCTCGTAAATATTTGTTGTATGCTTGCTACCAGAAGGGTTTTGCTGATTGATGATGATGAAATCAATAATTTCATCTGCATCAAGAACATCAAAAACTCAGGCTTTGCTGAGTACGCCACTTCTTGCTTGAATGGTCAGGATGGACTTGACGAATTGACGGAAGCCTTGCAAGAGCGACCTGAAGACCTCCCTGACGTAATTTTTTTGGATATCAATATGCCGGGGATGAAGGCTTGGCAATTCCTGGAATCCTACGAAAAACTGACCAATCGCTTCACCAAAGAGGTCAAACTGTTCATTCTCACCTCCTCTGTGTATCGGAAAGACATGGAGAAATCTACCACCTTCCCATTCGTCAGTGATTACCTAATCAAGCCCCTGAATGAGCAAATCCTTTCCGAGCTGAAAGAAAAATATTTCTAATCTTGTGCCCTGCAATCTCTAGTTTCTTTACCAAACTATTTACTTTTTTTACATGACACGTTCTGCAGCAGTGGCCTGGTTCCTACTTGGGCTAGGGCTCATGATGGGAGCAATAGGTTGTGCGGAAAACCCCGGAGAAAATCCCTCCTGGCGTCCGACTTACGCCTTCCCCCTGGTCAACAGCACCTTTACCGTATCTGAGATCATCAACGAGCTGGATGAAAACGGAGTGGCGGAAGTCGACCCGGATCAATTGGTTCATTTGATCTACGAAGGAAATATCTTTTCCCGTGCCGTCAATGACCTGGTACAGATCCCCGATTTTCAAACTTCGGTCATTGCCGGAGCAGGCCATCTTCCGAATGGCTTCCAAGGATTTGGTCGCTTGGATGTGATGCGCCTCAAAGCGGGTCAACTTCGCTTGGTAGTCGAGAGCTTCAATGGCGATGCAGTCGATTTTTCCCTCTCCTTGCCGGGGCTGACCAAAGACGGTTCCGCCTTTTTGTTGGATACCACCTGGTCGGGAAGTCTGCCCCTGTTATTTGACTTGGACCTGACTGACTACGAGTGGACCGCAGAAGAAGATGGATTCGCCTTCGAAGTCATCGCCAAAATTGCCGGAGAAGACACCGATGCCTTGATCGGTGGCAGCCTGCAATGGGAAAGCCTGTCTTACTCCTATCTGGAAGGCATCTTCGAAGCGGTGAGTATCCTTTCCCCACCTGATACGGTAGAAATTGATCTCTTCAAAAGCCAAGCCTCTGGGACCTTGTTTTTTGAAGAATTCTCCATGGATCTGACCATCCGCAATGGGCTGGGCATTCCGCTTGTCGGTCGGGTAGCGCCCTTGCAAGCCTCCACCAATCGCTCAGGAGTTCTGAATATTGAAGCTGGCCCCGTCAATTCCGGCCTCGAACTGAACTATCCTTCCCTCAATGAAGTGGGGCAAGAAGCTGAAACCTTCACCCGCCTCAACGAAACCAATTCCAACCTGAATGAGGTCATAGCCGCCGCTCCCAAAGAGGTGCGCTATCAGGTACTCGGTGAAGTGGACAAAATGGAGAATCCAGGGTTTTTGAGCGATCAGAGTACCTTTGGCCTAGACATGCGCATCGACTTGCCCTTGCATGTCCGGGCAGAGAATTTCGGTCTGGCAGATACCCTCCCCTTCAACATGAGCGAGATTCAGGATCTTGCCTATATCGAATCCGGGAGTTTCCGAATCCAGGCCATCAATGGCTTTCCCATCGAAATGAACATGCAGGTGATCTTCATGGATGATCAGGCTCAAGTCTTAGATTCCTTGTTTGAAGGGGACACCCAACTCCTGCGCTCCGCTCCGATCGACAACGAGGGTCGGGTGATTCAATCTGATACGCTTTCGGTAGATATCGACATCCCCGCCAGCAAATATGACATCTTGCCTTCTGTGCGGCAGGTGGACATTCGTTTCTCCTCCAACTCTGTTCAAAACGGCACCGTGCCCGTCCGCATTTTTGAGGACTACACCATCGGGTTGAACATCGGCATCAAGGCAACCATTAATCCCGCAGACCAATGATGAAACGATTGCTATTCATATTGATGCTGAGCTATGGGAGCCTCTCCCTTTTTGCCCAGCCCGAAGCTGGCTTGTGGTTTTTGCCCGAAGTCAGCCAGGCCAACCAGCTGAATCCCGCTTTTACGGGGAATCAATCGCTGGTGATTGGCATCCCCGCGATGAGCGGCAGTTTCAGCTTGATGAACTCTACCTTTCCCGTCCAGCAGGCTTTCGTCGGGCCGGTAGATCAGCGCCTGAATCTAGAGAATGAAATTGCCGCTTTGCAAGGGGATCAATTCCTGCGCTCCTGGGCAGATGTACGCTTATTGGAGGTAGGTTTCAAAGTCAGGAAGACCCAGATCGGCATTTCCTCACACTTGAAAATGTTGGGACACAGCCGCTATTCCAGTGATTTTGTGAAGTTACTCTGGTTTGGCAATGGCAACCTCATTGACGAAACCATTCAACTGACGCCCGATTTTCAACTCATGGCTTATCAGGATTTTGCAGCCCGGATCAGCGTGCCTGTGGGAGAAAAACTACGGATTGGAGGCCGTTTGCACTACCTGCTGGGGGTCGGAGATCTATCGGTTGGCAACAACACGTTCACCCTGTATACCGATCCTGCTTTCTACCAATTGACCATTGATGCGGATTATGAGGTGCGGGCCAGCAACAGCATTTCGAGCCTTCCCAATCAACTGAGTGCAGTTCCCAATTGGTTCAATGCTGCCAATGGAGGATTAGCGATTGATTTGGGGGCCGAGTTCCGGCCTATGAAAAATGTGAGCATCGGGGCTTCTCTCCTCAACTTTGGCTTCATCAATTGGCGGCAGAACGCCCAAATTTGGAAAAGCGAAGGGATCATCGAATATAATGGCCTCACCCTTGGGTCTTGGGTACGCGATCAGCAATTCACCGCAGCGGATTACATCGACTCGTTGGAGGCAGTATTTTCCCCCATTCAGCGCCAAGAAAGTTATACCACTTCCCTGCCGTTGCGCTTGATCGTCGGCGGGAGTTGGGAACCGATGGAATGGTTGCGGGTGGGCGCCCTATTTGAGCAGGAGAGCTTCCGAGGCCAAAACTTTCAGGTAATCGCGCTCCACGGTGCGCTGCGGCACAAGGACATCGCTTCCTTCGGCCTTACCTACTCCCATCTGCCCCGCTTTGGCTCCCAATTGGGGACTCAATTGATGTTTCGGGCCGGCCCCGTGCAATTGCTGGCTTCTACCAACAACGTCTTGACGGCTTTTCAATACTGGAAGGGTCGGAGCGCTCAATTTCGGTTGGGGCTCAATTTCGCCATTGGAGAGGGGCAATTTTGGGAGGAAAATGCCGCTGCTACGCCCAGCATGCCTTATTAATCAGGCTTCAATTACGAATCTAGTGGAACACCAAACTACATAGCGTGCTGAGCCGGATTTCCGGGCGGTGGGAGGGGTTGAGGCAGACCACTGGACAACAGTCCGAATCGGTTCTTCGATGCAGCGCATTCACCATCATGGCGGGTTGGCCACGAAGTCCGAGGTGTTGGGGCGGCATGGAGCGTTGCATGGGACTTCGGCGCTTTTTTGCCTCCTTTTTGTGCGGACAAAAAGGAGGTCCCGCTGAAGGCGACGTCATCCTTGACCAACAGAAAATCAGGAGGGATTCAAGAAATATCCAGTGGTATAGGGTTGAGGCGTAATCCGACTCCTCTTTTCCACTAAAAGGGTAGAAGAACCATTAATCATTGCTCATGAACGTCATAGAAGAACTTACCCAATTCCTGGTGGCCTTTCGGGACGCCAGGGATTGGGGACAATTCCACAATGGAAAAGACCTTGCCCTCGCCTTATCCATCGAAGCGGCAGAATTGAATGAACTCTTTTTGTGGAAGGCGGCAGGAGAAGTAGACGAAGAACGCTTGAAAGAAGAATTGGCCGATGTGTTTGCCTATGCCTTCCTGCTGGCGGATCGGTATCAATTGGACGTCAAGCAAATCTTTTTGGATAAAATGGCCCTCAATGCCAAGAAGTATCCCGTGGAAAAATCCAAAGGAACTTCTCAAAAATACACCGAGCTGTAACAAACGATTCACTAAATTTTCGCATACTTCGTTCTGATACGTGTACGCGTGAAGGGCGAAAGGAGTCGCTTGTGCCTGACTGCTCGTTCTTCCGCGATTGATCCCATTACTCATCCGATTCCAGATTTATGCAGAAAGTTGTATCCCTCCTGATCGTCAGTTGTTGGCTGACTTTCCCCCTGCTCATGTCCCAAGTGCCCAAAGCCATCCCTTATCAGGCTGTCATGCGTGATGGCACCCAGATCCTCAAGAACACCAATGTCCAATTGCAATTCACCATTTTCCGCTTTGGACAGCTCCAGTATCAGGAAATCCACGCCCTGAGCACCAACGACTATGGGCTGGTAATCACCCAAATCGGAGAAGGCCAGGCAACGATCGGCCAATTCGATACGCTGCAATGGGCCGGGGGAGGCATGGAGCTCGACATCGAATTGGACGCTGGCAATGGCTGGGTCAAATTGGGGAGCCAACGCTTGTTGACAGTTCCCTATGCCATGTATGCCGAAGAAGCGCAACGCGTAGAGATGGCCATGGATGAATTGTCCAATGTAAATGCTCCGACTCCAGGGACGGGGCAATATCTTCACTGGGATGGCAATCAATGGCGTCCGACTGATCCCGAACCGGTTTTTTGGAGCAAACCCAGCGCGGTATTGCACTATCTCGGCGGGGACGTCAGCATCGGAACGGCCAACTCGGACGGCTTCAAATTTCGGGTCGAAGGCGGGGGAGCAAGCATCAACAATCCCCAGTCCGGCACCGAGGACGGATTGCTGGTGACGGCCAACGCTGTGGGAGCCAATCATGCGGCAGTGTATGCCACCAACAATGGAAGCGGGGCCGCAGGCTACTTCACCAATCCCAGCCAATTGGCGCTGGTGGCTCAGGGAGACGTAGGCTTTGGAACCAACAATCCCGCTACCAGCTTCGAATTCCGCACTGCGACCGCTTCGACGACGGATGGCTTTCGCATCACCAACGCGGGAAGCGGAGACGCGATCTTGCAGTTTGCGCTCAACTCCGGACCTGAATACAGCTTCGGAGTGGACAATTCAGATGGCGACAAATTCAAACTGGGCTTTGGTGGCAATCTGAGCAGCAGTGTCGGCATGACCATTACCTCTTCTGGCCGGGTAGGTTTCGGGACTAATAGTCCGGTGACGGATTTGGCGATTCATGAGACCTTCAGCGGCGTGAACAGTGGAGGGGCCATCCGCTATTTCGCAGAGGTCCTCAGCAACGGAGCGGGAACCTATTCCACCCGAGGCAGCAATGGCATTGACAATGTGCGCATCACCACGACCAGCAATGCTAATCATGGCAAAGTCGTCGTGCTGAACAGTGCGGGCTTGGAAAAAGCCGGGATGGAAGTCAACAACGTTGGGCAGGGAGTGATTTTTGGAGACGTCAAAAACTTTCGGGTGCCCCACCCCAGTGAGCCAGATAAGGAAATCTGGTACGCCAGTCTGGAGGGGCCAGAAGCTGCTGCCTATTTGCGGGGAAGGGCTCAATTGGTTGATGGTAGAGCCGAAGTGAAATTTCCAGCGCATTTTGCAGAGTTGATCGTTGCGGAAAGCCTCACCATCCTGTTGACGCCTCGCTCCCTGGACAGTCAGGGCTTAGCCATTGCCGCGCAAACAGAACAGGGATTCCAGGTCGGAGAATTGTACCAGGGAGCAGGCACCTATGCCTTCGACTGGGAGGTGAAAGCGGTTCGGAAAGGCTATGAGGACTTCGAAGTCGTGAGACCACGCAGGAAGCTCGAATAGGAAATGCGAAATAGGAGAAAAGGAATGTACTTGCGCTTCCGGTTTCCCTTGCTGAACTTTGCCCAAAAGATTGCGATATGAAGAATTATACTGGCTTGATTGTATGGATCCTCTTGCTCTTGGGGGTACAGAGCAGCTTTGCACAGCGAAGAATGGTTTCCTCTGCGGAGGTGAAGAAGCACCAATTGCAGGTGGGCCTATACCCAGCTCTGGATACGCTCAGCAATGGAGAAGGCCGTGCCTTCAATGCCAACCTGCTGTTTTTGGCTTACCGAACCCTGGGCCAAAATGGTTGGTTCAAGACCATTGAACTCCAAAATGCCTTTTATCGGCCACAACCCACCATCGGCGGAACCCTGAGAAAAATTCAAGCGGGTTTGCGTTATCAGACGGATTATATGCTCTTGAAGCAATATTCCAAGGTTATGCCCTTCATTGGCTTGTATGTGCACGGCACCTACGATCTCATAGATTTTGATGCCAGCGCTCAATCCCTGTTTGACAACAGCCGCTTGGACATTTTGCTTCGGGCGGGGGTAACTCCTTCGGTCCACTACCTCATCACGGAGCGTCTAGAAGTTGGGGTAGGGCTCCCAATCGAACTGGTACAAATTGGCTACACCCAAGAGCAAACCGATGATCCGGCTTTTCTCTTAACCGCCCAAAGTATCACGGAGGCCAAGGCCAACCTGGTTCTTGGGATCAATCGACTCCGGGTCTTGGTCGGCTGGAATTTGTAAAGTAAAGAGACCGTTTCTCTGTCAGATGTCAGATTCACCCAAAACGGGACTCCGCATGGAGTCCCGTTTTGGGTTCAATCATGAGAGATTGACCTGTTTCCCATGATCGTTGGAAGGGCGAAGAGCCTTACAAGAAGTTGAATCGGAAAGAGATCCCGGTAGAAGGGCGAAACGCAATCTCCTGGAAGTCATCGCCAAATAGCATGGTCGCAGTGGTATTCCACTTGATCGATCGGCTCAAGTTCCAACTGAATCCAGCCGAAGCGGTGTAATAATCCAATCGAACGTCATCTTGGGTAAGGTTGGTGAAGCGTTGGAATCCTCGTCCCCCACTGACCCGAAACCATTCTTTGAACAAAAAGCCGACTTCCCACTCCTGCATCTCGTGAAAATCGGTGGCGGGATCAGCATTCTCGTTGATGCCTTGCACCCCCAACAGGCGATCCACAGAGGCAGGATTATTGAAGCCCATGGTTCCCCAAACCCCCAGCACATTGGAGCGTTTTCGCTGACGAGGCTGAAGGCGAATGCCCAAAAAGGCGGTCGCTTGTCCGTTGACAAAATCTTCACTCACGGTTTGGGAAGCTTCATTCAGTTCCCCGTAGGTGTAGTTGGCTGCTCCTCCTAGCTGGAAGTGGAGGCGATCAGCACCAGAAGAAGTATTGCTTCGACTAGGGGTGCAATTTCGATCGCAGCGGCAGTTTTGAGCAGATAGGGCGGTGAACAACCCTAGTGCAAGGCAGAGAGTTAGGAAATATTTCATTGCGCAAAAATCAAGAGATGAGACCTTGCCACAATGACCATACCTCTCCTCATTGGTTGCATGCCGCCAGGAAAACCTCCTTCATGGTTTTGCTTTTGCCCAGGCTTTTGTAAAATTTCTTGTAGTATTTGAGGCTCTCTTTTTTCTGAGCATCGTCTAGGTAGGGAGAAGTCTCATACAGGGCTTCTATGGCTCCCCGTTTTTCTTCAAAGCGCTGGATCATCGCCTGATATTCTGCCTCATCCCGACAAAGGGGCCGGAACATCTGCCGCTCTTCGTAGCTGGGTTTGGTATCTCCCCTCCGCTTGGTATAAGGCGCATCCACCATGCCGGACCAATCAAAATCATAGGGGACGACCACAGGCAAATCGCTCCCATTGGTGATGATCTTGAGATTTTGGTACTCAGATACCCGGAAATCCCGGTTGGCGATCATGTAGTTGAATAGGTGGCAGAGCGTCAACTGTTCCCGATCGACCTCTTCTGGCTGGAGCACGATGTCTTCGCTCAGGGAGGTCGCTTCATTTCTGGCGGCCATGTTTTTTTCCGATTCTATGAAAAATGCCCAGCGAGTTACCGCAGGTTCTACCCCTTTGCTGTCTTCATAGGTGATTTTTGCGAGTCGCACCCGGAAGCTTTTGTCTGTGAAGAGGTTGTAGGCCCGATAGAGATAATACTCCCGAAAGATGTACTGATCCTCATGGCAGTGGGTGACGACCTTGAGTTTGTTTTGCCCGGTGAAAGGAGCGGGCAAATTGTCATCCTTGTCAAAGTTGAAGCGCAGAGGAGGAAAATCACAGATATACGGGTCCAACCGATAGGCACCCCGGGCTTTGACCTTGAGTTTGGCTGTGGCAAATTCCCCTTCTGGCGTGGTGTAGGCCAAACGAGCTTTGTGATAGGAAGGACGACTGCCTCGATCTCCCTGGAGGGCGGTGATGTCCACCGTAAGGGTCATTTCCAGGGGATCATTCGATTCAAACAGCAATTGGGCAGAGGCTTGTGGAATCAACCAGGGGCTCAATGTGCAACAGGTAATCAGGAGAAGAGAGAAGCGCATGGGGAGTGGGTCTAAAGCTTTGAATCCACCAAGTTAGTGCGAAAGCAGCCCTTCGGCAAGTATGATCTTACTTCCGTGGAGGTCCCAGAATCTGGCAATTGGCTAGAACTGCTGATAATCTCGAATGATGATCGGACTTGCCACTGGTAAATCTTACTTCCGTTCCAGGGTCAGGAAACATTCCGTGGTATCGCCATCGGCCACGATGGAAAAATTCATGCTGACTTGGTCTTCGTTGATGAAGAGCCCTCCCCCTTCTACCGTACCAAAAAACATGAATTGCTCCTGAATCTCGAAGGCCAACGGCGTGATCATTTTGGCTACCACCTTGGCTTCTAGCGCCAGAGAGTCGATTTTCTCGTTGTGGAAGTTGATCATGGTAAAGCGCTTGAATTCCGGCCCTTTCTCAACGACCACATCGAAAATTCCAGACACGCCATCGCATTCCTCAATGGCATTGAACCGCCCCTGAAACTTTTCCACCCATTCCGATTCGCAGAATTCCCCTTCGAAGCCGTCTTTGCAGGTGCAGATGGCCTGATCCTGATCGTTGACGTCGCAGGATTCCGTATTCGGGCTCTTGCAATCTTTTTGAATGCAGGGATCAATCTCGATGGTGCAATCTGGTCCGATGAAGTTTTCAGGACACTCGCATGTTCCATCGATGCAGATGCCTCCATTTTGGCAATCGCGACGCTCACAGGGATCTGGTTGACAGGCGAGCCAGCAAGAAGTAATCAGTAGGAAGCAGCAGTTGACTAGGATTCGATTCATGGCAATGGTTTGATTCCTAGGAACGGGAAGATCATTCCGATGGATGCCAAAGGTAGGGAGAAAAAGCTTGTAGCAGCGTACTCGCTTCTTTGTTAAGCTGGTAATTGATTGGTGCCATTTCTTGCTTTCAAAATGTTCGAAGGTGAAAATTTTTGGGTTAATGCAGCAAGTGGGAAGGAGAATCCGTTAAGAACATGTATTTCTTTTTTCTCATAGGCGGCATAATGTCTTGGTAGAATCCCATCTTCCTCATTCTTACCCTCATGATCCTACAGCTTTCCACTCGCGTCCTGAAGATCAATAGATCATTGAATTGGATGAACATATTTCTGCTCGGTATAGGAATGTTCCTCGTGTTACCGACTCCGTATGGCCAAATGATTGATACTACCTTTCAGCTTTCCTTTGACATGGGAGGGGAGGAAAGTGGGGAGAGTTTGGCTGCCAATGGGACAGGTGTCTTACTGATTGGCCACGCGAGTGAGATAGATTCTACTTTTACAGAAGGGCTTTGGACGCGAAGCATGAATGCTGCCGGTCAACTTTCTGAAATACAGCTCTTCGGCACTCAAGGAAAGTATTGGACTCGACCTAATAACGGCGACCTAATTCAAACGTCTTCCAACTCCTTTGTATATGCTGGGACGGAATGGGAACCAGGAATATCTAACACCCCTTTGGTGCTTTGGTTTGACAGTGTCGGGCAATTATTCCGCAAGGAATTGTACCTGGATTCTATGTATCATGTGAAATTGCAAAACGGGATTCATGCACCTGATAGCAGTTTGATATTGTATGGTTCTGCAACTCGCAAGGGAGGAAGCATATTTGACGTGGATCGCTATTTATTGAAGCTGGATCCCATGGGAAATAAGGTCTGGTCTCGAACGTATGGGGGAGATGGGGATGACCACAGTTTGGGAACTTCCTTGGTTTGTCTCCATTCAGGCTACGTCATGTGTGGTTCGACAACGAGCTTTTCCGGGAATGAAACCAGAGATGGTTGGTTGCTTTACACAGATGTTGACGGAGAAATCGTCAACGAATTGATCGTCGGTACCGAGGGGAATGACGGGGCGATCAGTATCGCCCTTGCTCCTGATAGTACAAGCCTATATGTGGTGCAGCAAATAGATACGCTACTGGCTCCTGGGTATGCTGAGCAGGCACTTCGGGTTATGCAGATTGATTCCAACGGTCTGCCTATCTGGCAACAGATCATTCAGGATAGTCTGAGTCGATTGCCGGAAGGGATTCAGGTTCTTTCGGATGGAAATCTATTGCTATATGGAAGCCTTGGCATCTTGCCAAATTATGCAGCAGGCTATGGTTGGCTTGCGAAGTTTTCTTCCCAAGGAGCCTTGCTATGGGAGAGAGCCATTCAACACCCGGATCAGGGGTTTACAGATCCCCTTTTCCAAATAAATTCCATAGCCGATGTCCTGGAAGTTTCGCCACAGCAATTGATGTTATTCGGTCAAACTGCCCTAAGAGATGGCGTTGGTCGCAATCCTTGGTTATTGTTGGTCGATGAAGAAGGCTGCCTCTCTGATTGTGATAGTCTGCCAGATCCTTTCCAGGGACCGTATACTTCGGTTCAATCTGTCGAAATTTCAGAGATAAAGGTATTTCCCAATCCCACCAAAGATCATATCATCGTCGCCTTTCCTTCTTCTTCCCTCCCAGCTACCTGCCAATGGTGGGACCTCTCGGGAAGATTGGTGAAAACAGTCCTCCTGAATCAATCGGAAACAAGAATTTCGGTGGCTGACCTACCAAGAGGCTTATATGGGGTTTGGCTATTCAATGAGGCGGGAGAAAGATATAGGCGAAAGGTGATGGTGGAGTGAGCTCAGGTAGACCTCGTAGGTTGTCAAAACCTGTGGTTTATACACAAGTTTGCTGACGAGGATTCTTCTGAAAAGAGCGGGGGCGGAACCCGCTAATATGTACTTGCAAAGTCAATTGTATTGGCGAAGCCTTCACAACAACGGCGGGTTGGCCGCGAAGTCCGAGTTTGGGGCGGAAAAGAGAGTTGGGCTGGGACTTCGACGCCTTTTTCCTACCTTTTTGGGCGCTCAAAAAGGTAGGCCGGTTGAGCTTGCGAAATCCCGCTTGCGGGACAGGCGACGTCATATTTGGACAACCGCAATCCAAGATGAACTGTGCAAAACAGTTGTGTATAAACCAGAGGTTGTCAAAACCTACGAGGTCTCTTAGGTCGGTCAATAGTCGAGAATCATCGTCGCGGCCTAGAGGTCCACAGTACAGTTGACTCAAATAGAGAAATCCTTAATAGGGGTGAGAAAAGCTCTCCCTCCAAACACAAACGCCCACCAGATGGCAGGCGCTTTCGGTACTTGTGTGTATAGAAAAATTAAGCTTCGACCGCCTTAGAGGCGTTAATCAATTTGTTCTGAACGTCGCCTGGAACGGTAGAATATTCCAGAAATTCTCGGCTATGGGTCGCCCGCCCCTGAGAAATGGAACTCAGCGAGGTAGAGTAGCGGTTCAATTCGGCCAAGGGGACCCGAGCCGTGATGCGCTGGTAGTTGCCCTCAGAATTGAAACCTTCTACGATGGCCCGCCGCCCCTGAAGATCGGTCATGACGTCCCCCATGTGGTCATCCGGTACGAGCACGTCTACCCGGTAGATGGGTTCGAGGAGCTTGGGTTTGGCTTCGAGGAAGGCCTGCTTGAAGGCGTGCCCCCCGGCGATTTTGAAAGAGATTTCGTTGGAATCTACTGCGTGCATCTTGCCGTCATAGACATAGACGCTGATGTCGCGGGCGTAGGAACCCGTGATCGGCCCTTCTTCCATCACCTCCATGATGCCTTTGAGGATGGCTGGCATAAAACGGTTGTCAATCACCCCACCCACGATGCAATTGTTGAAGACGAGCTTGCCCCCCCAATCCATTTCATGCACTTGGGTGTCCCGCACTTTGTAGTCTCCCGGAGGACCTTGGCCTTCTTCGTAGGGCTGGATGTGGAGGTACACTTCCCCGTACTGACCAGAGCCCCCACTTTGTTTTTTGTGTTTGTAATAGCCAGCGGCGGACGTTTGTATGGTCTCCCGGTAAGAAATCCGTGGCTCGACAAAGGTGCTTTTGATCCCGTAAATCTGCTCCAGGGTCCATTGGGTGATCCGCAGGTGAAGTTCTCCCTGACCGTGCACCAGGTTTTGCTTGAGTTCTTTGGCGTAGTTGAACAACAGGGTCGGATCGCCCGCCGAAATTTTGATGAGGGCCTGGGCGAGTTTCTCTTCATCCCCGGAATTCTCTGCCTCGATGGCCTGGCGGATTTTGGGATTGGGGAAGACAATCGGTTCCAGTTTGACCTCGTCCCCTTCGGAGCGCAGGGTGTCATTCACTGCCGCATCCTTGTACTTGACCGTCGCGCCGATGTCTCCGGCACTGAGTTTGTCCACCTGGGTTCGGTTCTTGCCGTCCACCACGTAGAGTTGATTCATTTTGGCTTTGGCGTCATTGCTCGAATTGTGCAATTCCATGCCCGACTCTACCTCGCCAGAGACCACCCGAAAATAGCTGATATTCCCCGTGTGTTTTTCGTTGGAGGCTTTGAACACAAAGAGGGTCGTAACCGGATCGGTGGTTTTGATTTCTCCTCCGTCCGTGGTGTGTTCGGTATCCATGTCCCCGGCAGAAGGGGCGACATTTCCCAGAAAGCCCATCAACCTACCACTGCCCATATTATTTTTCGCCGCTACACAAAACACCGGAAATACATCTCCCGCCATCATGCCAATTCGGATGCCCTGACGGAGTTCGTCTTCGTCTAATTCGCCCTTTTCAAAATAGATCTCCATCAAATTCTCATCGTGCTCCGCCGCAGCTTCCACCAATTCATTGTGGAGTTCCTTTGCGCGCGCTTTCTCTTCGTCAGGAATGGGTAGCTTTTCTGGTTTGCCACCTTCTGGTCCGAATTTGTACATCACCATCTTGAGCACATCAATGATGGAATCGAAGCCATCTCCGGCATGATAGGGGTATTGAAACACGACTACCCCGTCCCCGGCCTGATGTTGGATGGAATCCAGACTGCTCTGATAATCAGCTTTGGCGTGATCGAGTTGATTGATGACAAAAATGGAAGGTTTGTTATATGCTCGAAGGTAGCGCCAGGCAATTTCGGTTCCCACTTCTACCCCGTTTTGGGCATTGATCGTAACCAAAGCCGTGTCGCACACTCGCAATGCACTGACCAATTCACCTGCGAAATCATCCATCCCCGGCGCGTCGATCAAATTGATCTTGGTTCCGCGCCATTCGGTAAACATGATGGAAGAAAACACGGAGTTTTTTCGCTCTAGTTCTACTTCATGATAATCGGAAATGGTGTTGCCGTCGTCCACCGAACCCATGCGTTTGAGCTGACCTCCTTCAAACAACATACATTCTGCCAGGGTAGTTTTGCCGGATTTGGAGCTTCCGGCGAGGACCACGTTTTTGATCTCACTGGTTTGATAGTGTTTCATTTGTCTGCGAGTAATGAGTGTTAGTTCTTTTGTATAAAATGTAAAAAAGCTGCAACATGCGCAAGTGTCTCATTGCATTCTTTTCGGATGATGAATCGCCCAAAATCTGCCTCCTCGCCTCCTGTAGTTGATGATTTGATTCCTTTTACCTTGATCTATATCGGGATCGGAACCTTGATGCTAAGCCTGCGATTTTGGGCTGGTTCCCCGCTATGGTTGGAGTATCTGGTCAAGCCCCTCATCATGCCTGCCTTGCTCGGATTTAGCTGGTGGAAAGGAAACCAGAGAGACCGATTCCGCCAGTATTGGTTGAGTGGGGCCATCCTTGCTTCCTGGTCGGGAGACATCTGTTTGATGTTCGAAGGCAATGGCTGGTTTTTGGCGGGCTTGGGATCTTTCCTGATGGCTCATATTTGTTACGTCGTATTATTTCAGCGAATTCATCGCCATGTGGACCGGCCTGCTTTGCTGAGCACCCGTCCCTGGCTTGGGGCGCCGTGGCTGCTGTATGGAGCAGGGTTGTTATGGCTCATCCTCCCTGATGCCGGTGGGTTGCGCTTGCCAGTGGTGATATATGCTGGGGTGATCCTGATCATGGCCTTAGCCGCGTTGAATCGCTGGGACAAGGTTTCCCCCAATAGCTTTGGACACGTATTCCTGGGCGCGCAATTGTTTCTCCTGTCCGATAGCCTCATCGCCGTGGGGAAGTTTCTGGGGGAGGCATTTCCGGTGACGTATCTGTCCGCCTGGATCATGTTGACCTATATGGCCGCTCAGTATCTGATTGTGGTGGGTTTGTTGTTGGAACCAGTAGGTGAATGAGCAGGAACAGCCGAATAGATTTTTGTTTCCAAATTTCGAATATAGGTTTCTTTTCATGTATCTTGGTCGCCTACCAGGGAATGAGATCATTGGTCGCAACCATGCCCTGTTGTTAGGATACTCCTCGCAGGACCTCCCCACTTTCCCTTCTCTACTCTCCCATCCTTAGCTTTTGTTGAATATGATGCGCCTTGCGATCCTTTTTGGCCTGATCTGGAGTTGCTCCCTTTCTGCCCTTTTCGCTCAATTTTCCCCCATCGGTACCGCTTTTCAAACCAGTGCAGATTGCTATACCCTCACCCCCAACACTGGCGGGCAAGCAGGGGCCATTTGGAATACGACCCAAATTGACCTGAATCTACCGTTTGACATTTCGGCGGAGATTTTTCTGGGGTGCAACAACGGTGGAGCAGATGGCATGACCTTCGCCATTCAGGGAGCAGGGCTGACTGCCTTGGGAACGCCAGGAGGGAGTCAGGCCTATTCTGGAATCACCCCCAGTGTAGCCGTAGAATTTGATACATGGGCCAATGCAACCGACCCAGCTGCGGATCATACCGCTCTCATTTCCAGCGGTTCCGTGCAGCATACGCCTCCTACGAATCTAGCTGGCCCGGTCCCTTGTCTGCCCAGTGCTGCGAACGTGGAAGATTGTATGCCGCATGACATCCGCATCACCTGGGATCCGGTCACCGATAGTTTCAAGGTCTACTTTGATTGTTTTCTCCGCATCGCCTATCAGGGAGACATTGTCGCGAATCAATTCAACGGCAACTCCATGGTTTGGTGGGGATTTACCGCTGCTACCGGAGGAGCCACCAACCTGCAAACGGTCTGTATCAGCCCCACTACCCTGGCTGGATCGCTGACCGAACTGACGATCTGTGAAGGAGACACCATTGAGCTGATGGGCGGTCCTGGTGTCAGTCATGCTTGGACGCCGGCCGCTACTTTGAGCGACCCCAACATTCCCAATCCCTTGGCTTTTCCACTGGTCAACACGACCTATCTGGCGACCATCGTTGATGATTGTGGATTTACCCGGGTTGACACGTTCGAAATAACGATTGATACCACGACACTCAGCGTCGATCTTGGGCCAGATTTCAGCATTTGTCCGGGGCAAACGGGCTTGTTGGATCCCATGCTTCCGCCAGGGCTGGATTATCTGTGGCAAAACGGAAATACCACGCCTACCCTGATCGCGGCGTTGCCGGGATTGTATTGGGTAGAAGTGAGCAGTACGTGTGCAGTCGCCAGAGATAGTGTGGAGGTCAGTTTGGAAACGCCGCCATTTGCGGTATTCACCGCAGATCCATCCGCTTGTGCTGGAGAGGCCGTCACCTACACCTTTGCGGGACCTACTCCCCCAGCTACTGCTACCTTCAACTGGGATTTTGATGGAGGAATCGTGCAAGGCGGTAGTGGGGCCGGGCCGTACCAAGTGTTTTGGCCCACGCCTGGGACCTATACCGTCTCGCTGATCATTGATGACAATGGTTGCTTGTCCAATGTCGCGACTCAGACCATCACCATTCATCCCATTCCAACGGCCAATTTCTCTTTGGATCCTGACGCCTGCGAGGGTCAAAATGCGCAATTGGTGTACACGGGCAGTGCATCTCCTTCAGCGAGCTATTTGTGGGATCTGGATGGGGGCTTGCCTGCGGTGAGTGGTCCGGGTCCACATCAGGTCAACTGGTCCACGCCTGGGGTGAAGACCGTCAGTTTGACGGTAGAAGAATTCGGCTGCATCAGCCCGGCTTTCACCCAAACGATCACGATCAACCCCACACCTTCGGCTGCTTTTGCTTTGCCGGGCTCGGTTTGTGAGGAGGATTCGATTCAGATTGTGTATCAGGGCAGTTCTTCGGCTGCGGCGAGTTACGCCTGGACCTTCGGCAGCGGCAATCAGATTGTGTCTGGCTCCGGTCAGGGGCCCTATACGGTGCGCTGGATTACCCCTGGTACCAAGACGGTTTGTTTGCAGGTGCAGGAAAATGGTTGTACCTCCAATCTGCTGTGTCAAGACATCGACGTTACGGCTCGTCCCGACGTGGACATTGATGCGCAAGCCAATCAGTGTTTTGATGGCAACAGCTTCAGCTTCACCGCTTCTGGTGATCCGGCCGATAGCTACTTCTGGAACTTCGGTCCTTCGGCTTCGCCGCCCACTTCTACCGAT
>JBCCCJ010000004.1:0-20915 GCA_039033615.1 Bacteroidota bacterium | reverse complement strand
GCCGAATGAATGGAGCACGGGGACGTCGTGGGCACGGTACGGCGCGCCAGCAAGCGCCATGCCTGAGGTTAACAAGGAATGCACTTGGATGCGCTTCCATAGACGTGCCTGGTGGCGTATCAGTACAACTGGTCGAATGGGGCCACGACCGCCGCTCTGATCGATCTACCTGCAGGGGTCTATTCCCTTGCCATCATAGACGATCAAGGTTGCCAAAGTAGCACGAGTGCCATGTTGGAGCAACCCAACGACTTGATCATTGCGGCGGTAGTCGATTCGAATGTTTCTTGCTTTGGCCTGGACAATGGAGGGGTAACGGCTTCCGTAAGCGGAGGCATCGCCCCTTATCAATACGCTTGGTCCAACAACGAGACCACCGCCAGCATTTCAGGATTGACAGCCGGGAGCTATACCCTTTCCTTGACCGACGCAAATGGTTGTATCAAAACCATCAGCAGGACCATTTCTCAACCAGATTCGCTTTCTGCAATCGCCAAGATGGAGCGAGATGCTTCCTGCTTTGGATTTGAAAACGGAGCGGTGAGTGTACTTGCCAAGGGGGGAACCGCCCCGTATGAATTTAGTTGGTCGAATGGCGCCTTTACAGCCAGCAATGGTTCTCTCTCGGCCGGGACATACTCGGTGGTGGTTTCAGACAAATTCGGCTGTCAGGATACCGCTTCGGCCACCGTTGGTCAACCCAGCGAAATTCTCTCCATCCTGACTGTTGACGCAGAAGCAGCATGTGGAAACTCCAACGAAGGTGCCTTGTCTGCCGCGATCTCAGGAGGAATCGGGCCGTACACCTACCTTTGGTCCAACGGAGCGACCACTGCCGATCTTGATAGCCTGACCGAGGGCGAATACACCTTGACCATCACCGATGCCACGGGCTGTATCCAAACGGATACCGCCTGGATTGATGTACTAGATGAAACCGCCCCTACGGTGCTCACCCAATCCATGTCAGTGATTCCTGACAGCAACGGTCAGGTGTTTCTCCAGCCTGAAGACTTAGACGCGGGTTCTTTTGATGCTTGTGGCATTGCTAGCATGACCGTCAGCCCCAGTCAGTTGGATTGTTCCAATATGGGCGAGACGCCCATTACCCTGACGGTTACAGACAATAGTGGAAATACTGCCTCAGCCATGGCGACGGTTAGCATTCCCGAAATCTCAACTGAAGTCAACCTGGATGGATTCCTCTTTTCGGCCACCGCCACCAACGCGGAGTATCAGTGGGTAGATTGTGTCAGGGGGCAGGCCGCCATTCCAGGAGCTACGGAGCAAAGTTTCAGTCCTCAGGAAAGCGGGATTTATGCGGTACAGATTTCTCAATATGGCTGCGTGCGTACCTCACAGTGTGTGGAAGTGCGGGGGGTTGGCATTGCTGATCTCGCCTTTCGGGCTCAACTCAACCTGTATCCCAACCCCACATCTGGTGATTTTGCCATTGATTTGGGAGAGGTCATGCGGGAAGTTCGGGTGATCATCAGTACGGTAGAGGGAAAAATTCTCTCAGAATCCACCTATGAGAACGTTGGGAAAATTCAACAGCGAATCTCTGGGGCAGAAGGCTTCTATTTTATCCGAGTCATTGGTCCAGATCAGCAACAAACGATGTTCAAGATCACGAAGAGATAAGTCTGCCAATTGCAGACGGATTCATTTCAACAGAGGCTGTCTCCTACGGGGGCAGTCTCTTTCTCTTGGTAGGATCGGTTGCTGTTTTGCGTAAAAAACTAACGTTGCTAGCAAAACCCATATCCCTTTGGGACAGGATGCGTATCTTGGTAGCGAATTGGGTCAATTTTTTATGGAAGCACCTTCAAGTACGTTTTTGTCTAACAAATGGAAGCAGCGCCTCAAATGGGGAGCTGTGGGGTTCCTCTGTGTGTCCATGCTGGGCATCGCTTCGGTCTTGGGATTGTGGATATCCGTGAAACAAGGACAGTTCGGGGCCTTGCCTACCAACGCAGAACTGTCTGATATCCGTACCGCCGAGGCCTCCGAAATTTATTTTGCGAACGGAGAGTTGATGGGCAAATATTATTGGCAAAATCGGACCAACCTTCGCTTGAAAGCCATGCCCGATCACCTCATTGATGCACTGGTTGCTACTGAAGATGCCCGTTTTTATGAGCACGAAGGGGTGGATTACCGAGCCACCATGCGGGTGCTCTTCAAAAGTGTCCTCTTGGGAGATCGCTCTTCGGGTGGCGGGTCCACCATCAGCCAGCAATTGGCCAAGAATCTCTACCCGAGGGAGCAGCATGGCTGGCTCAGTTTGCCCGTTAGCAAAATCAAGGAGATGCTGATTGCCAGTCAATTGGAGGAAGTATATCCCAAAGATCAGATCCTGGAGCTCTATCTCAATACGGTCCCTTTTGGGGAAAATGTATTCGGAATCGGAGCCGCTAGCGAACGCTTTTTTAGCAAAACTCCCCAAGCGCTCACCCTAGAACAAGGAGCAGTATTGGTAGGGATGCTCAAAGGAAATACCATCTACAATCCCCATCGCTATCCACAACGCGCCATCGAACGTCGAAATGTCGTCCTGGCCCAAATGGAGCAATATGGCTACCTCACTTCTCAGGGAAGGGATTCGCTCCAACACACCATTCTCGGCACCCAATACCGCAAACAATCCATTTCCGATGGACCAGCGCCCCATTTTCGGCAGACATTGGCTGAAGAGATCAAAACCTGGCTGGCCGACAACCCAAAAGAGAACGGCAAGCCTTATAACCTTTACACAGACGGGCTGAGAATTCACACCACCTTGGACCCAACCATGCAACGACTGGCGGAGGAGGCCGTGATCACGCACCTCAAAGACTTGCAAGCAGATTTTGATGAGCATTGGGAAAATCGAACCCTCTGGTCAGCCAGCGATCCCGGCATCCAACGAGCCATGCAACAATCCAAGCGGTATCGCTCCCTCAAAGCCCAAAAGAAAAGTGATTCGCAGATCAAGGAGATCTTCGATACCCCGGTGTCAATGACCGTTTGGACTTGGGAAGGAGCGCAGGAAGTGGAGATGAGTCCGATGGATTCTCTGATCCACTATCAGTCTTTTTTGCAGGCGGGATTCCTTGCCATGGAGCCCCAAACCGGGTACATCCGAGCCTGGGTAGGAGGTGGCAATTTTTCTCACTTCAAATATGACCACATCACCTCTCGTCGTCAGGTCGGCTCCACTTTCAAGCCGATCATTTATGCGGCGGCCATGGATCAAGGAATGGACCCCTGCGAGTACATCGCCAACGAAAAGCGGACCTATCCCGAATTCAAAGACTGGTCCCCTGGCAATGCTGACGGCAAATATGAGGGCTTTTACTCCCTGAAAGGGGGGTTGGCCAATTCGGTCAATACCGTTTCAGCGGAGGTCATGAAGCGCGTGGGGGTGGAAAAAGCAGTGGATTTCGCCGAGCAATTCGGATTTCGCGATCTGCCCCGGGAAGCCTCCCTGGTTTTGGGAACTGCTGACCTCTCCTTACTCGAAATGGTGGGAGGATATTCGGCCTTTGCCAACGAAGGAGTTCGGGCCATCCCGATCTATTTGACCCGCATCGAAACCAAAGATGGGCAGGTCTTGGTAGAATTTCCGACTCAGCCCCAACAAATCAAGGTCATGCAGGAAACCACCGCCAGCATGATGACGGATATGCTCCAAACGGTGGTTCGGAGCGGTACAGGTTCCCGTTTGCGACGGGTCTATGGCCTGAGCAATGAAATCGGTGGCAAAACCGGCACTACCCAGAATCAGACCGATGGATGGTTCATGGGGGTAACGCCCCATCTGGTGGCAGGTGCCTGGGTAGGGGGAGAGGATCGGCAGGTACGTTTTCGTTCGCTTCGTTTGGGACAAGGGGCCAATACTGCCTTGCCGATCTACGGCGAGTTCATGCGCTCCGTTTACCAGGAATCCGCCTACAGCCAATGGAAACGAGATCGCTTCCCGGCCATTCCGGCAGGGGTACTCAACGCCATGGATTGCAGCATGTATGAGGAAACCGACCCCAATATCCTTCCGGTCAATCTGCAAGACATTTGGAAGAATCTGCGGGAAGGTTGGCGCGACCGCAAAGAACAGCGGCAGCAGCGTCGTGAATTGCGCCGCAACCCTTTCGCAGAGCCAGAACCGGAATCCCGAGGGCCATTTCAACGCCGGAAGCCCCGCAAAAAGCGGAGGAGTCAATATGATGGTGGATGATCACTCCATCCGATTCCGCCACTCATAGCGATAGCTAGCGCTCACTTTCCCAGAGGCTACCCAGCGATTGTTGCTGCTTTTGCAGACCGGGTCCCACCGATTGCGGGAAAGGTAGAGATAGTGTTGGCGGGAATCCGCCTGAAATGGCCCCAGTTTCGTGCGGCGGAAAATGTCCTGACTCGGATCTACCGGAATCCATCCAAGCCCTTCCAACCATACTTCGGCCCAATGGTGATTGGGGTTTTCCAGGGTTGGGGTGAGCATCCAGCCGCTTACCCCACGGCTAGGAATGCCAGTGGCTCGACAAAGGCTGACAAACAAATCGGTAAACTCTGTGCAGTCTCCTTGTCCCTGTTCCAATGCCTGAACGGGGCCTAATTCCTCCTTCAGGTTGGGCTGATACGTCAGGGTATCCTGCACTTGCTGATAGATCGCTTGGAGTTGTGCCAGGGGGTTTTCTGCTGGCAAGTGGATCACCAATCCCTGAATCGCGCTCGCTTTGGGTTGATAGAGGCGGTCCGCTTTGACATACTCCTCCAGAGGCTCTGCTTTGACGTGATGAGGAAATTGTCGGGCCAATTCGTAGGAATATTCCCACACCAGGGCATCAATTTCCATCCGCACTTCAATAGCTTCTTTGGGGCGAACCAGCCGAAATTCGGCGTATTGGTTGCCGTGCTTTTTGTACATCCGATGGGGCTCAGGATCAAATTTGAGCCGAAGAATTCGCTGACGACCATCAATGTCTTGAGGCAGGAGCAGCGTGTACTTGATCAATTGAGTGGGGCCTTCCAGGGCAAAAGTGGTGGTCATGTCCAGAGAAACCGCTCGTTGGGCAGTCAACCATCCAGGGCCTAGCAAGCAAGCCAGACACATTCCCAGCCATTTCATTTCCCAATTGACCTTCATTCTCTCGGACTTATCCCCCGTTATTCTTGACCATTTTCCTCAGTCGATACAAAAGTAAAATCTTCTCCATCGTACCCATTCGATAGCCGCCATTCTTGACTCGTTGCTCCACCTCTGGAATCAACTGAACGAGCTTGCGGGCGTAAGGTTGGGACAAGGTGCCCGCAGCAAAAGCGATCTTACGGCCAGGCTTCATGCCTTTGATCCAGTTATCCAGATCATCGTACAGGACATTGAGGGAGGCTTTGTTCTGGGCGGAGAACTTGCGCAGGTATTTGGCCGTTTTCAAAGGGCTGGCCTGACCAGCGGCTCCTTCCAAGACCATGACCAATTCCTCTGCCAGCCCATCGAACTTTTGCTGCTCCGAGAGATTGCTGTTGACGAGACGTTTCAAGTTGGTTTGGTGCACGCTCAATTGTCGGGACATCTGACAACTGCTGAGTAGGATCAAGACCAGACCAAAGCTGGCCATCAGAGATAATCGATTCATTGCAAAAGGCTTTGCACCAAACTACACTGATTTTCTCAGGGGGGCAAACGCGTAAAGTATTTGCGAAATGGTTATATTCGCGCTCGAATTTTTTCATTCACTTTCCTTAGGGAACTCATATTTGTCATGTCAAGGAAATATCCTGAGTACAAACGGCTGTCTTTGCCGGAAGTAGACCAAACCATTTTGAAGCGCTGGGAAGCGGAAGACACCTTCCACCAGAGCATCGAAACCCGGGCTGGTCAGCCAACCTTTACCTTCTATGAAGGGCCACCCTCAGCCAACGGAAAACCAGGCATTCACCACGTCATTGCCCGGACCATCAAGGATATTGTTTGCCGCTACAAAACACTCAAGGGCTACCAAGTCCACCGCAAAGGGGGCTGGGATACCCACGGCCTGCCGGTAGAGCTGCAGGTAGAAAAGCGACTGGGAATCAAGAAAGATGACATTGGCAAAACCATTTCTGTCAAGGAATACAATGCTGCCTGTCGCCACGATGTGTTGATGTTCAAAGATCTGTGGGATGACCTGACCCGAAAAATGGGCTATTGGGTGGACCTGAAGAATCCCTACATCACCTTCGAAAATGACTACATCGAATCCGTCTGGAACCTGCTGAAGCGACTCTGGGACAAAGATTTGTTGTACAAAGGCTTCACCATTCAGCCCTATTCTCCTGCGGCCGGCACGGGCTTGAGTTCTCACGAGTTGAACCAGCCTGGCGCCTACAAAGAGATCAAAGACACTTCTCTCACCGCCCAATTCAAGCTCAAGGGGCGGGACAATGAGTACCTACTGGCCTGGACCACGACTCCCTGGACTTTGCCATCTAATACGGCTTTGGCCGTCGGGAAGAACATCGACTACGTGAAGGTCAAGACCTTCAATCCTTATACCCACTTGCCCGTTACGGTGATTCTCGCCCGGGCGTTGATGGGCAAATACTTGTCAGAGAAAGCCAAAGACCTGTCGCTGGAGGAGTATCAACCTGGCGATAAATTGATTCCTTTTCAAATCGTCGAAGAGCTGAAAGGAAGCAAATTGGCGGGCTTGGAGTATGAGCAATTGATGCCATACGTGCAGCCTGATAAACCCGCTTTCCGGGTACTGATCGGGGATTTTGTCTCTACGGAGGATGGTACGGGGATCGTCCATATCGCGCCTACTTTCGGGGCGGATGACTTCACTGTGGCCCGCCAAAACGACATTCCTCCCTTGCTGGTGATGGACGAGAACGGCAATCCTGGCCCATTGGTGGACAAGCAGGGACGCTTTGTCAAGGAAGTCACCGAATTCGCAGGTCGCTATGTCAAAGACTATGGACAGGTCGAAGATCGCAGCGTAGACATTGACATCTCCATCAAACTCAAAACTGAAAACAAGGCCTTTAAGGTCGAAAAATACCTGCACAGCTACCCCCACTGCTGGCGGACGGATCGCCCGGTTCTGTACTATCCGCTGGATAGTTGGTTCATCAAAACCACCGCCGTCAAGGACAAGCTGATTGCCCACAACAAAACCATCAACTGGAAGCCCGCTTCCACGGGTACCGGTCGTTTCGGCAACTGGTTGGAAAATTTGGTGGATTGGAACCTGTCGCGTTCCCGCTATTGGGGGGTGCCATTGCCCGTTTGGTCCACCGAGGATGGCAAAGAGCGCAAGTGTATCGGCTCAGTAGAAGAGTTGAAGCAAGAAATGTCCAAGGCGCAAGCGGCAGGCATGATGAATGCCGAGCAAATCCAGGTATTTCTGGAAGACCTGGACCTCCACAAGCCCGATGTGGATGACATCATCCTGGTGAGCGACAGCGGTCAGCCCATGCAGCGCGAATCTGATCTCATCGACGTATGGTTTGATTCTGGCTCTATGCCGTTCGCCCAATGGCACTACCCTTTTGAGAATCAGGAGACCTTCCGAGCCAATTTCCCTGCGGACTTCATTTCCGAAGGAGTGGATCAGACCCGGGGATGGTTTTTCACCCTGCACGCAATCGCGGTGATGCTGGAGGATAGCGTCGCGTTCAAAAATGTGATCTCTACGGGCCTCCTTCAGGACAAGGACGGTCGCAAGATGTCCAAGCGCTATGGCAATGTGGTGGACCCTTTCAAGACCATCGCGGATTATGGCGCGGACGCAACCCGCTGGTACATCATCGGCAATTCTCAACCCTGGGAAAACCTACGCTTTGATTTGAAAGGCGTGCAAGAGGTGCAACGGAAATATTTCGGCACCCTCTTCAATAGCTATAACTTTTATGCCCTCTATGCCAACATCGCTGGTTTCAGCTATGAGGCAGAGGCAGTAATTCCGGTAGCAGAGCGGAGTGAACTGGACCAGTGGATCATCTCTGTTTTGAATACGCTCATCCAACAGGTAGAATCCTTCATGGAGGAATATGAGCCCACCAAAAGTGTGCGCCTGATCGATTCCTTTGTGAACGAGCAACTGTCCAACTGGTACGTGCGTCTTTCCCGTCGCCGTTTCTGGGAGGGAGACAAAGCCGCTTTTCAGACCTTGTTTGAGTGTCTGGACACGGTGGCAGTGCTCATGAGTCCCTTTGCGCCTTTCTTCGCCGAGCAACTCTATGGGGATTTGCATGGAGATGGCAGGAGTGTACATTTGGCGGATTTCCCCAAGTGGAATGCCAACCAGATGGACCGCAAAGCCGAGGCTCGGATGGAGATGGCCCAGCGGGTTACTTCTTTGATCCTCAGCATTCGTCGAAAAGAAAAGCTAAAAGTGCGGCAACCCCTAGGGAAAGCTCTGGTTGCCATCCTAGATCCAGAGTTACGGGAAGAATTGAAGGTGGTGGAAGGCTTGATTTCCAACGAAGTCAACGTAAAGCACCTGGAATACATCCGGGAGGACAACGACATTTTGGTGAAGCAAATCAAGCCCAATTTCAAAGCCCTCGGGCCGAAGGTGGGCAAACTGATCAAGGAAATTGGGCCAGCGCTGGCGAAGCTGAGTCAGGAGGATATTAAGGCGTTTGAAGGCAGCGGAACCTGGGAGTTGAATCTGTCAACCGGTCCATTTACCTTGGAATTGAACGATGTAGAATTGCGCACCCAGGACATCCCGGGCTGGGCAGTTGCCTCTGATGGGACGTATACCCTCGCACTTGACATCACCCTGGACGAAGCACTGAAACAAGAAGGGATCGCCCGGGAGTTTGTGAATCGGATTCAGAACCTGCGCAAGAACAGCGGCTTTGAAGTAACGGATCAGATCCAGATCGAAGTCAGCAAGGACGAAGCCTGGAACGCGGCGCTGGAAAGCTTTGGAGACTACATCCAAAAGGAAACCCTTGGCATTTCTCTGCAAATCAAAGAAGGCTTGACTGAGGGAGAGGCGATTGAGATCAATG
This sequence comes from Bacteroidota bacterium, assembly GCA_039033615.1. GTDB lineage: Bacteria > Bacteroidota > Bacteroidia > J057 > J057 > JBCCCJ01. The sequence goes on along the minus strand of JBCCCJ010000004.1, from coordinate 11,930 downwards.
GAACAAATGGTTTCTTACAACTCGAAAAGGTGTAGAAAAAAGCCACAACAGAACCTTTTCCCTTCCTGAATCGTCACCAACAACACCGAATCGCTCCGAACTAACAACTTGAATATTGGCTACTAAGTATTAGGGATTATGAGCACCAGCAACGACAAAAAATATTATTCCCGTCAGGAACTCCAGGAATTCAAGGAGATCATTAACCAAAAACTGGAAGACTCTCGGAAAGAACACAAACGTTTGGCGGATAGCTTGCGAGAATTCAGTGGAAACTCGGCGGATAGCTTTAATTTCACCGAATACGGCAACGAAAGCCGCGAGAAGGAACAGGTCGAAATCCTCATGGCTCGACAAGCCAAATTCATTGACAAATTGGAGAAAGCACTGTTTCGGATTGAGAACGGTTCTTATGGCATTTGCCGCATCACCGGAGACTTGATTCCCAAGGAGCGTCTCCGCATTGTGCCCCACGCTACGACGACTGTCGCGGCCAAAATGAAGAATTCCGGTAAGCGTTAAGAAGATCCATCTGCATGAAGAAGGCGAGGAAGTTTTTTTTAATATCACTGGCAGTCGTAGTGGTGGACCAAATCATCAAACTGCTGGTAAAACTGAACATGGTCAAAGGAGAAGCAGGGCAAATCAAGCTGCTCGGCGACTTCTTCAAACTCCACTTCATCGAAAATGAAGGAGCCGCCTTTGGGCTCCGCATTGCCGACATCGTGCAGCGACTCGGTGGCAACATGACCGAAGAGACGGGAAAACTCATTCTCAGCATCTTCTCCATCGTTGCCGTGATCGCGATTGGCTATGTTCTCTATCGGTTGGCGGAGCACAAATCTCCGCTGCCGTATTATGTGGCGCTGATCTTCGGCGGCGCCATCGGCAACATCATCGACCGCACCTTCTATGGCATGTTTTTCCACTCCATGAATGACTACCCCGGGCAGTTGTTTCATGGGCAGGTGGTAGATATGTTTTACCTCGACATTTGGAAAGGCGTGGTCGCAGATTGGGTGCCCATTTTCGGTGGAAGTTACACGGCCTTGTGGCCCATCTTCAACATTGCGGATGCCGCCATTTCCATCGGAATTGTGGTGGTCTTGATCTTCCAGGGAAAGTTTTTCAAAATGGACGAACAAGCCCGAGCCCCCAAACTGGTCGAATCATTCACCTCCGAACCAGGAAAATCCCCTTCAGTTCCTGTAGAATCGAAGCCCACCGCGGAGGAAAAGACCCAAACGCCTCCCACTCAGGAAGAGAAACCTGCGGACCAGTAGGCTACCAACTCCCCGTAACCCTACGTTTGCCCCTTGTCTGATTCGCGGAGAATGCCTATCTCCGTAGTATGAACTCACGTACTCTCTGGCTGATTTGTTTGAGTAGTTGCTTGTTGGCCTGTCAAGCTGATCAATCCGCTCCTTCAGTTGATCCCCTGCTCTGGGTAGACCCTATGGTTGGGACAGGCTTTCACGGCCACACCTTTCCGGGTCCCACCACACCCTTTGGAATGGTTCAACTCAGCCCGGATACCCATCTGCCCGGCTGGGATGCCTCCAGTGGCTATCATGCCGATGATTCGGTCATCTACGGATTTTCGCATACCCACCTCAGCGGAACTGGCATTGGGGACATGGGAGACATCTTGTTATTGCCTTATACTGGCACCGCCGTGGATAGTCCACTTGCCACCTTTTCCAAGCCCAACGAGCAGGCCGAGGCTGGGTACTATTCGGTGGAATTCGACAATTACGCAGTCAAAAGTGAACTCACGGCTTCTCCCCGAACGGGGATGCATCGCTATACCTTTGCCGAAGGAGAAAGCGCCCAAGTCTTCCTCAACCTGGGGCACACCCTCCAACCCAATTGGGGCCACCGTTCGGAATTTGCCCAATTAGAAATCGTAGACGATCACACCCTTCGTGGCTATCGCTTGTCCCGAGGGTGGGCGCACCATCACCCGGTTTATTTCTACGCCCATTTTTCCCAGTCTTTTGAGGTCATTCGCCAGCAAAACGGAACCGAAGCACTGGAAGAGGCAGATATCCTGGAAGGCCCTTTGTTGAAAGTTTGGCTACAGTTCCCAGAAGGCAAGCAGGTAATCGAGGCACAGGTAGGCATCTCTCCGGTCAGTCTTAGCGGAGCCGAAGCCAACTGGAAAGCGGAAGCCAAAGGAAACAGTTTTGAAAAAATCCGCGCTCAAGCAACCAAACAATGGCAAAGCGCCCTTGCTGCCATCACGATTCAGAGCCAGGAAGCAAGCGTGATGAAAAACTTTTATACCAGCCTCTACCACTGCATGATGGCGCCCCAATTGGCGCAGGACGTGGATGGTCGCTATCGGGGCATGGACTGGGAAATTCATCAGGCTCCCAAAGGTTTCACCAACTATACCGTGTTTTCGATGTGGGATACCTTTCGGGCTTTGCATCCTTTGCTCACCATCATCGACGAGTCTCGCAGTCAGGCATTTGTGGCTTCTTTGTTGGACAAATATGAAAAAGGGGGCTTGCTCCCGAAATGGGCCTTGGCCTCCAACTATACCGGGACCATGGTCGGCTACCCAGCCGTGTCCATCATCGCCGATGCCGCTACCAAAGGCGTGATTGCGCCCCCCTATGATGCCGCCTTGGAAGCAGCAGTTCAAAGTTCTCGCTATCGGCCGGAGTGGCTAGCGACCCGACAGGAGGAACGCGCCCCTCAAGCCATGATCAAACAGGTGGACTTCGTCAATCGTGGCCCCTACATCCCCTCCGACTCCGTGGGCCAATCGGTGTCTTATGGGTTGGAATGCGCCTATTACGACTGGTGCATCGCCCGCCTGGCAGAAGCCTCGGGGGATGCCGAGACCCAAGCCACCTACGAGGAGCGAGCCAAGGCATATCGGCATTATTTCGATCCAGAGGTAGGCTTCATGCGGGGCAAATTGGCCAATGGAGACTGGAGAGAGCCTTTTTCGGCCAGCTACTCAGATCACGAACAGTCAGATTATGTCGAAGGAAATGCCTGGCAGTGGTCCTGGTTTGTGCCGCATGACGTGGCAGGCATGGCCAAGCTATTTGGCGGAGACGCTCAAATGGCCGCCAAACTAGATGAGTTGTTCACCACCACCGAGGCCGTAACCGGGGAAGGGGCCTCGGCAGACATCACGGGTTTGATCGGCCAGTACGCCCATGGCAATGAGCCCAGCCATCACGTGGCCCATTTTTACAACTACCTCGGTCAAGCAGGCAAGACCCAGCAACGCGTGGATCAAATTCTGCAAGAGTTGTATGCCCCCACTCCCGCCGGGATCTCTGGCAACGAAGATTGTGGGGCCATGTCTGCCTGGTATGTGATGAATGCGCTTGGCTTTTACCAGATGGCCCCCGGCGATCCCACTTATTCCATCGGTCGCCCCATCGTGGATCAGGCGCAGATTCAATTACCCAATGGCAATACCTTCGAGATCATTGCCCATAATCAGGCACTGGATCACTACCTGATCGACCGGATGGAACTCAATGGAACAACGCTGGACCAGCCATTTTTTACCCATGAACAATTGATGGCTGGTGGAAGGCTAGAAATGTGGATGAGGTAAAAGAGCCGAGATCGCTTTGCTGCGGGAAGCGAGAAGCGGGAGTTACTAGCAGTAAAATGCCTCGATTCATTTGGATGTCGTTTGGTAATTCCTCGAATATTTTCATCATAGCACAGCCTAACTACAACGGCGGGTAGGGTACGAAGCCCGAGGTATTGGGGCGGCAAGTGGGTCGCATGGGGCTTCGGCGGTTTTTTGCCTACTTTTTTGCCGAAAAAAAAGTAGGGCCCGCGGCAGGCGACACCTAGTTTGGACAAAGAAAAAAACAGGAATAAACTTCATCGAAAGAAGCCCGGAAAAAATGGGGAAATTGCCCATTCATAATTACGAACTACCCTGCCATCCATACCTTTGACGAAGACTACCCGATGATTGGTGCCAAATTCAAGATTCTGATCGGATTCCTGGGAATTCTGTTTCCCATTCTTTTCCTCTCTGCACAACCCAGTCCCTGTTCTGGATTAACTCCCTACCACATCGTGGTGATGGGATCTTCTACTGCTGCGGGAGCAGGAGCTTCCACTTCTGACAGTGCCTGGGTAAATCGCTATCGGCGGCATTTGCAGGAGATCAACCCAGCCAGCACCCTCACCAACATCGCCCGAGGTGGCTACAATACCTACCATCTGATGCCAAGTGGGTTTGTCCCTCCGGTGGGCAAACCCGCTCCCGATACCACCCGCAATATCACCCGGGCCCTTTCTCTACAGCCCGACGCCATCATCATCAACCTCCCCTCCAATGATGCGGGGAGCGGCAATCCTCCAGCCGTCCAATTAGCGAATTTTGATTCCATGCTGGCGGTCGCCAATCAAGCGGGGGTCCCGGTATGGATTTGCACCACCCAGCCGCGGAATTTTGGCAATTCTGGAACCGTCCAGATTCAGCTAGACACGCGAGATTCTATTTTGGTCCGCTACGTTCCGCGCGTGCTGGATTTTTGGACGGGCCTGGAAGACAGCCTCATCACCGGATGGATCGATCCAGCTTTTGACTCCGGGGATGGGGTTCACCTCAACGATGTCGGTCATGCCTTGCTCAACCAACGAGCCATAGCTGTAGATGTACCGGGGCAGCTATTTGTGGCCCCAGAAGTCCCCGACCTTGCGTTGGTCAAGGCCGATGAATTTGTTCCAGACCTCTGTGGCGATTCCCTCCAGTGGGTGCCGATATGGTTGCAAAATCTCGGGGCTCCGGCCCCGCCTCAACTGACCCTTTCCATAGCCGGAGTAGCTCCAGACGGTACGCCTTTTTCACAAAGCCTCTCCCTCGCACAAACCCCAGGCACTTGCGAAACCGATACCATCGGATTTTGGCTGGACACTCGTCTGGGAGGGATGTACAACCTGGAGATTTGGCACAATGGTCAGGATTACTTTGCCGGGAATGACAGCCTGACATTGAGTTTTGAAGTGATTGGCACGCCTCAACCGAGGCTTGTTGACGCTACGATCTGCGCAGGAGATTCCCTCCTGCTATTTGCGGAGACCGACCTGGGGGATCAAGTCCGCTGGTATGACGATGCAATAGGAGATAGTTTGTTGGGCGAAGGGCCCATGTTATTGGTGGGACCGCTTGACAGCAGTCGTCAGGTATTCGCACAAACCATCCGAGATGGAGGTGACTTCACCGATTCCCTGGCTGCCTCAGATGTCTCCGGCATCCATTGGAATGGCTTCATGTTTGACTTGATCGCCACTGAGACGCTGACCCTTGATAGTTTGGCCATCCGCATCTTTGATCCAGGGGCGCAGGTGGTAGAAATGCGCCTCAAAGACAGTTCCTATCAAGGTCATGAACTCTCACCCGGAGCATGGAGCTTACACGCGACCGACAGCGTTCAGGTGGACGCCAGCGACGAATGGGTCATGCTACACTTTCCAGCCATCGACTTGCTCGCGGGCGATACGATGGGCGTATACCTCCAATTGAGCGATCCCTCCGCCCGCCTTTCCTACGAATGGTCCAATCAACCTACCACCTTTTCTACCTCCGAATTGACGCTCTGGTCTGGTTCTGGCATCTCTCATGATTTTGGGGCCATATACTTTCCCCGCCATATCAATGCCCGCCTCTTTTATCACTTCGAAAATCCTACTGATTGCGTGAGTGAATTCTTTCCAGTGAATCTGCTCATACAGGAAGCGCCAGATGCCAGCTTCACGGGCGAATTTCAGGGGGATACCCTCTGGCTGACTCCACCTGCCAATCCTGGAGCGACCACGCTCTGGGATTTCGGCCAGGGTCCAGAAGACTTGGGCGATTCAGCGGTGTATGTATTTCCACCAGCCGATTCCCTTTTCGAGGTCCACTTGCTCGTCAGCAATGCCTGTGGTGCAGATTCGAGCACCCAATCCTTTTTGCTCAATACCCTCAGCCTGGATGCTTCAGAAGCCACCTTCTCGGTTGGCCCCAATCCGTTTGACAAGCATCTACGAGTACAAGGCAAAGGGAATGGACGCCTCCAACTAGAGTTATGGGATTTGCAAGGAAGAAAGGTGCAAAGCACCAATCAGCAAGTTTTCGGAGCTTGGGAAGTTGATTGGGAGGTGGGCAATCAGCAAGCGGGGGGCTATGTCATTCGGATGTTGCTGAATGGGACCCATGTGGTGAAGAAGGTAGTGAAGGTTGGTGGGTGAGGAGAATCGTATTTTTTGAAGGCCACTCGAATTCCTTGCTGTTACTTTTTAGACAAAGCGCAAGGAACCAACCCGTGCCCAACCAGGCCACCCGTCCTCCCCGCGTTCGTTGTAACTCCGTCCGTCTATCGGGGATGGAAATCAATTAGTTGACGCTATTGGCACCCTTTTTACCGAAAAGCAGGTTGTTTTCATTTGAGAGGGAAAACGAGAAAGGAACATAAAGAAATCTTTTTTGCTATTTTATTTGGTTTTTATGCAAAAAATAGCCAAATTTATTAGCAATTCTTCTTGCTCATGAATCCAGACCACATCCAACGCTACCGACAAGCTTTCGAAGCTGCCGCTCATGAAGAAAAAGGGGTAGAATTCTGGTTTGCCAGGGATTTGCAGGCCCTCTTTGAATATACCCAGTGGCGCAACTTCCTAGCTGTAGTGGAAAAGGGAATCGAAGCTTGTAAAAATAGCGATCAGGACCCAGAAGACCATTTTGCTGGCGTCAGCAAAATGGTCGAACTCGGATCGGGGGCAGAGCGAGAGATAGAAGATGTCATGATGACTCGATACGCGTGCTACCTTGTGGCGTAGAACGCTGCTCCACGCAAAGAAGTGGTAGCTTTTGCTCAGTCATACTTTGCGCTACAGACTCGCAAGCAGGAACTGATAGAAGAGCGCATGGCTCTGGCGGAGCGACTCAAAACCCGCAAACGGCTCCGAGAGAGTGAGACCGAGTTATCCAAGGTGATTTATGAACGTGGGGTGGATGACAGAGGCTTTGGTCGCATACGCTCCAAGGGCGATCAAGTACTTTTTGGTGGCTACAACACCGCTCAGATGAAAGAAAAATGGGGGAGTCCTCAGAATCGGCCCTTAGCTGACTTCGCTTCCCTCATCGTCATCAACGCCAAAGCTTTGGCTGCTACCCTCACTGCTCATAACACCCAGGAAAAAGACCTGCATGGGGAAGTCCCCATCACCAACGAACATATCGAAAATAACCAATCGGTGCGGCAGATGCTCCTCCAGCGGGGGGTAAAGCCTGAAGAATTGCCTCCCGAAGAAGACATCAAAAAGCTGGAACGGCGACTCAAATCCCAAGAAAAGAAGATGCCCACAAAGCTCAAGGGATTAGAGGGAAAAGAGTAGTTCCAAAGGGTTTCAGTACTCTGATGGGCGCAGCCAGACCACTGGACAAAAGCCCAAATTGGTTCTTCAGGGCGTAAGCCTTCACCACCACGGCGGGTTGGCCATTCCGATTTCTTCGGAATAAACTGCCTCCAGCTTGTCCCGAGAATCGGGAAGGTGCTGGGGCGGCATGAGGCGTTGCATGGGGCTTCGGCGCTTTTTTGCTACTTTTTGTGCGGACAAAAAGTAGGGCCGGTTGAGCTTGCGAAATCCCGCTTATCGAAGATGCCGCCGAGCGGTGCGGGACAGGCGACCTTATGCTTGGACAACAGAAAATCAACAAGGATTTGAGAAATATCTAGTGGTGTGGGGCCCAGCCAAAGGTCAACATAAGATCCTTCCTGCGTCAGGATAACAGTCAGTAGACTGGGTAGCTCTTTGTACCAAAAACAGGTCGTTTTCCGATTGTCGAAGATCCCGGTTGCCGGGAAGGGGGAAAACGAGGAAGGGCAGAAAGGGGGTAAGACCGTGTTCATTCAAGGAATGATGAATCTACCTTCCCGGGAAAGAGTCCCAAGCTACATTTCCTTCTTTGTCATAACAACCCTTTCTTCACCCGCCCCGTACACCAATCTCGACAGGTCAAGGCTTCCTGTCATCCCCCCTCATCAGACGCTTGCTTTTTAGGTTTTTCTACCCCTAACCACCTACCTGTTATGGATGCATCGCATCACAAAGGGATCGAGCTATCTCCCAAGATGAGCCCGGCCCAATTCGCTGTCCGTCTCAGTCAACGGTTTTGGTACGTCGCCCTTCCCGCCATCTTGGTAGTTGTTTTTGCAGAAACCACCGGAGTTTCGCTCAGCTACCTGATGAAGGAAGTGGTGGATGCCCTCGCTGACAAGACCGGAGCAGCCATGAACTGGGCGTGGATCTACATCGGGATCTACGCCATCTCGTCTCTCAGTTGGCGAGTAAGCGGCTATTTGGGCATGCAATGGATTACCCGTACCCGGGCCCTCGCTGCTTTTAGCCTGTACGACTGGCTGAGCAAGCACAGCAGCAGCTATTTCGCGGATCGTTTTGCCGGATCTTTGGCGACTAAGGTCACCAATGCCGCCAATGGTGTTTCGGACATGCTGCCGCGCACGCTGTGGAACTTCTTTCCGACGCTTTTGCAGTTGTTCCTCTCCATTGGCTTCGCTTATTTGGCCAAGCCCTTGCTGGCAGGCCTGCTCGGCATCTGGTGCGCCCTCTTCCTCGTGCTCAACACCATCTTGGTGCGGAAGAAAGTCGTCCTGGCCGAAGCCGCCTCCAATGCCTATACGGCATTGAAAGGGCAACTCGTGGACATCATCACCAACATCCGGGCGGTGCATCAATTTGCTCAGCTCGGTCGGGAGAAGGCGCGGGCCAACCGCTTCATCGAAGATCACCGGGGCAAATGGGCCAGCAGTTGGCGCTACTCGGAGGGCATCTTGCTCACCAACAATCTCCTGCAGACCACCCTCCTGGCGGGCATTTTGCTCACGGCCATCTGGCTCCACAGCGATGAGCGCCTCACCATCGGAGAAGTAGTCATGGTCACCAACCTCACCTGGGGCATCCTGGAGGCTTTGCTCTTCATCGGCAACAGCCTCAACGGGATGATGGAATCCTACGGTCAGGTCAAAGAAGGCCTGGACATGATCATCCAAGAGCATGAGATTGTGGATCGCCCCGGTGCGACCGAGTTAGAGGCTAGCGCGGGAGCCGTTCGTTTTCAAAACGCGACCTTCAGCTATGGCGGACGACGAAACGTCTTCTCCGATTTTTCGGTGGAGATTCCAGCTGGCCAGAAAGTGGGCTTGGTCGGAGAGAGTGGAGCGGGAAAAAGCACCCTCACCCAACTCCTGCTGCGGATGTACGAGCTAGAAGGCGGCCTCATCACCCTGGATGGGCACAACATCGCCGAGTGTAGCCAGGATAGTTTGCGAGAAGCCATCAGTTATGTGCCACAGTCGAGCGTGCTCTTCCACCGAAGCCTGCGGGAAAACATCCTCTATGGAGATCCCGAGGCGAGTGAAGAAGCCATGATCCTCGCGGCCCAACAAGCCGGGGCGCACAACTTCATCCAAGACTTGCCGGATGGATATGACACCCTGGTCGGGGAACGTGGGGTGAAGTTGTCCGGTGGTCAGGCCCAGCGGGTGAGCATCGCCCGGGCCTTGCTCAAGCGGAAAGCGCCTTTGCTGATTCTCGATGAGGCGACCAGTTCGCTCGATAGCGAAAGTGAGCACATCGTGCAACAGGCGTTGGAGACCTTGATTCAGGGGCGTACCGTGATCGCCATCGCCCACCGACTCTCGACTTTGCTTGCGATGGATCGCATCCTGGTCCTCGACAAAGGTCGCATCGTGGAGGACGGCAGCCACGCCGAATTGCTCCAGCAAGGCGGCATCTACGCTCGCCTATGGTCTTTGCAGGCTGGTGGCTTTCTGGGGGGTAATCCTACAGATCGTTTGCAGCCGAATCCGCATTGAGAGAAGAGACTGCTGCGCGGTCAGAAGTCAGAAGCCAGACCGGTTCCCTGACAGATGACTGCTAGCAAGGATCAACTGCCTGAACATTCTGTGAATGGGCAGTTCCTTTTCTCGGTACGGAGTCCCAAGCTACAGAGGCTTGCTTCTTTTCGAAAGAAAGCGGGTGGTTTCCTTCGATGAGGGAAACGGGCTCGTGCGGGAAGGGTTCCACAGACAAGAATTGACGCAATCAAAGAGTCCCTTTCCTCCACTTGGAGGGAAGGGGCTACTTCTTTTACCGCCAGGCGTCCCAGCTTTTTTCGTAATACTGCACGAGAGATTGGTTGTCGAGGCGATTGACGTTGACGGGACGGGGGCCGGTGTCTCCATCAAACTGAAAGATGCTCTCTAGCATTTCTGGTTTGAGATAGCGATAAGGCAAGGAGTCCTGCTTGGCCCATTCGGTTCGCAAGTGCTGGGCGGCTTGGGTGGATAGACTGAGGCTATCTGCGAGGCCGGGTTGCAATTTGCCGGGGCGCTTCATCGCCAGATTGAAGCCCCAGGGTCCGAAGGTGGGGACAAAGACGGTATAGGGCAGGGTTTCGGGGAAAACGGCCTGCATGGTTTCGTGGATGCACCAGAAGGCATTTCCGGCGTAGTAGGGCGAAGTGCTTTGAGACACCACCACTGCCCCGGCGGCCAGTCGTTTGTCCAGCAATTGGTAGAATTCCTGCGAGTAGAGTTTGCCTAAGCTAACGTTGTTAGGATCGGGCAAGTCGATGATAACCACATCGTAGAGTTCGGAACTTTCCTCCACGAATTTATAGGCGTCTTCGTTAAAAATCTTCACCCGAGGGTCCAGCAGGGCATTTTCACTGAGCTTCAAAAAGACAGGGTGGCGCGTGCCCAAGTTGGTGATCTCTGGATCGAGGTCCACCAGGTCGATCTGTTGGATGGCCGGATATTGCAGCAGTTCGCGGGTGGCGAGACCATCTCCTCCTCCGAGGATCAAGACCTTTTCGTGCGACATCGCCAGTCCCATCGGAATGTGGATCAGCGGCTCGTGGTAGCGGTATTCGTCCCGGGAAGAAAACTGCAGATTCCCGTCTATGAAGAGGCGGGTGTCCTGATTCCAACGGGTAACCACGATCTGTTGATAGGCCGATTGTCGAGAAAGCAACACTTCGTCCCGATACAAAAACTGCTCAAAAAAGCTCACCAACTGGAAGGAGTACATGAAGCCCCCCAGCAGAATGCACCCCACCACCACGGCTTGGCCTAGCAAGCGCCGATAGGTCGGCAATTCGTCCCGAAAGAGCCAAATGTTGAGGATCACCACCGCCAGGTTCAGAAAGCCGATGATGAAGGCCGTCCGCATGGTACCAAGGTTGGGCAACAGGATGAGCGGAAAGGCTACCGAGGCGATCAGGGAGCCCAGATAGTCGAAGGACAAGACCTTGGCCATGGCTTCCCGCAGGGATTCTTGTTCGCGCACGATGCGGGTCAGGATGGGGATTTCCACCCCGATCAAGGTGCCCAAAATTCCAATCAAGAGAAACGCTACCCCATAGAAATAGGGCGTGAGCGAAAAGGCGAAATAGAGCGCAAAACTCGACAAGCCCCCCACGATGCTCAGCAGCATTTCCACCCGAACAAACCAGGTCAGGAGTTCCTTGGTGAAGAATCGCGACACATATGATCCCACTCCCATGAAGGACAGAAACAGCCCAATGACCAGGGAAAAATGCAGGATGCTACTCCCCTGAAAATAGCTGGCGATGCTGCTGATCAGCAATTCATAGAGAATGCCACAAATCGCGATGATGAAGACCGAAGTCAACAAAATCGGCACGCGGCGGGAGGGAGGAAGAGAAGAAGAAGTTGCAGACATAGGCAAAAGACTGCCCCAAAGATACAGAATGCTAGCAGCGGTTGGCAAATGGGAGGGGGATTGTCTAGGGCAATTGCATCAAAAGTGGAATTATCTTTAGTTTGGGATGAATCCTAGGATTATGTTCCACTCTTTACTCTTTCCTTTATGTCAACTTCCTTCGCTTCAGAGATTGATCTGCTATTTGG
>JBCCCJ010000003.1:0-24337 GCA_039033615.1 Bacteroidota bacterium | reverse complement strand
TCTTGGTATAATCCAGGGCGTCCCCGCTGGGTAATTTTGCTGTGGTGGTTGGTTCAAGCAATCGCATTTCCGTTGACCCTCCATGCCCACCATGCTCCTCGCCGTGCCGGAATTGCCGGAGAGCCTGCGTGAACCTGCGATTGACATCTATTTTCACATCTACCTGACCTTGTTGGAAGGGGGAGAGGCCCACTTCGTTCGGCTGACTGATTTGTTGGAGCAGCACCACGCTTCCTTCAGCCAGGAGGAAGGGCGCGCGATGTACAAATACGCCCAGAACTTTTGTATTCGGCAGATTAACCAAGGCATACCGGAATATGAGGCCCGGCTCTTTGCCTTGTATCAGATGCAGCTCAGCAATGGCCGCATTGTTACCGATGGTCAGATGGCCCATACCGATTACAAAAACATCGCCACGGTAGGCCTACGAGTCGGACAATACGCCTGGGTGCGGGAATTCCTCGACCGTCATTTGCCTCTCATTGCCAAAGACTTTCGCCTCAACGTGTACAACTATTGTCTGGCCGCCTGGCATTTGGAACAAGGGCAGTTTCAGGAGGCCATTCGTTGGTTGAATCAGGTCGCCTTCACTGACATCGCGTACCGGATCAGCGCTCAATACATCTTGCTAAAGGCCTACTTTGAGGCCGAAGAGTGGGATTCGCTCGAATATTTGATCAAAGCCTTTGGGAATTACATCCGCCGCACCAAAGGGATTTCCCCGGCCAATCGCAGCAATCACCGGAATTTTCTGCGCATGCTTCGGAAACTTCTGCGGATCACCATGCGCAAATCCAGCTGGACCCGAGCCCAGTTTCAAGCTGCATTGGGGGAATTGCGTCAGGAGATCGAGCAAACCCCTCAACTCCCGCACCTGGAATGGTTGCTAGAGAAATGCCGAGGCTAACCCCTCGTGTTTCAAGAGAGTTATTGCCACATCCTTGAGACAATTTTCCTAGCTTCGCCTCAGCATTTTTTAATCCAACTCACATGCCTCCAAAACCATCTATCATCATTCGTCTGCTCCAACTTGGCCTATGGGTCTTGTTGGGAATTCCCCAGTGGCTTCAGGCTCAGGCCCCAGCTCTCGATCCGTACAGCCTGAATGATCCCCGAGGCGCGGTTTCCCGCCATCTGTACTACCTGAACCAAGGGGACGCGGCTAAATCAGCCGAAGCCTTATTTGGGGGAGATTTGGCACAGGCGGAGAAGGAAGAGCTGGCGATCAAGCTGAAGCAGATTTACGACGCCAAGGGCGATCGGGTCAAAGTTGAGTTGATTCCCAATGATCCCAACTACATAGACTCTACCACCAATCGGGCCCGTTACGTCATTTTTCCAGACAAATATCCGGGCCTCTATGTAGAAAAATATGGCAACCGATGGATGTACTCCCGGGAGAGTGTGGCGCGAATTGACCCCCTATTCGAAGAGGTGATCCCCAACATCAGCAGTGGATTGATGAAATTGGTGCCAAGTATCGGTGGCCGGGTCTTTTGGGGCTTGCAGGTTTGGCAATACGTAGGGCTGTTGTTTGCAGGCCTATTTTCCTATGTGGTATTTTTGATTCTCAAGTTTCTATTTGGGGTATTCTTGCGCAGATTGTATCCGCGATTTTTCCCCAATTCCACCCTCCGTTCTGAATTGATTGCACCTGTGACCAGCCCTTTGAGTTGGCTCCTGATTACGCTTTTACTCAGCAATTGGCTCATTCCTGCTCTGCTATTACCCATTCAACTCAGCGAGTGGTTGATCCTGATCCTCGATGTGATTACCCCCATTTTGGCCGTGTTGATGGTGTATCGTTTGGTCGATATTTTGGCAGAAGTATCCAGCATTTGGGCAGGGAAAACGGATACCACCATGGACGATCAATTGATCCCGTTGGTGCGTACCACTGCTAGATTGGTCATCATTGTGTTCGGCTTGATTTTCGTGCTGCAAAATGTTGGGGTCAATGTCACCGCTTTGCTGGCTGGGGTGTCCATCGGTGGGTTAGCGATTGCTTTAGCGGCGCAGGATACCGTCAAGAATTTCTTGGGTTCTATTTCTATTTTTTTAGATAAACCTTTCCAGGTAGGAGATTTCATAGACACGGGTGCCTTTATGGGCGTGGTAACCGAAGTAGGCGTGCGTTCCAGCCGTTTGCGAGCCCCCGATGGGGCCCAGGTGACCATTCCTAATGGAAAATTGGTGGACATGAACATCACCAATCACGGGGTCCGGACCTATCGCCGGTTTTCTACCAGTCTCACCGTTACATATGCGACCAGTCGACAGGCCATGGCGCAGTTTGTGGAGCAAGTGCGGGAAATTTCGATTGCTCACCCCGAGAGCATAGATGAATCGGTCATCGTTCAGTTCCACGAAATGGGCAGTTCCTCCCTGAATATTTTCCTCGCGATTAACTTTCGCACCACAGCCTACGACCAATGGCTCAAAGCCAGACAGGAGGTCTTGCTGGGCTATATGGGAGCCGCTGAGGAATTGGGCATCGAATTCGCCTTCCCTTCTACTTCCTTGTATGTGGAAAGTCTCCCCAAAGGCAGCACTTTTCTTCCGCCTCCTTCACCAACCGAATGATTCATGGCAGATCTGAAACACGTCCAAACCCGGGATGGATCTTCCACCCTGTATGCCCCCCGTTTTGAGGAACATTATCATTCCTTGCATGGCGCAGTTCAGGAATCCATGCATGTGTTCATCGAGATGGGGTTGCGGGCCTTGCCAAAAGAGTTGGAGCAGGTGCGCATCTTTGAAATGGGCTTTGGTACCGGTCTGAATGCGTTGTTGACGCTGTTGCACCGAGGGGAAAAGAAGATCAAATATGTGGGGATCGAAGCGTATCCAATTCAGTCCGAGCAATGGGAAAGTTTGAATTATCCGCAGGAATTGGGGGAAGAGGCGGTGGTTCATTTTCGCCAGCTGCATGAATCTGCTTGGGAAACTCCCTTAGCTGTAGTGCCTGGTTTTGGCTTTGAAAAGCGTCAGCAAAAGCTCGAAGACCTTGAGCTTTCCGATCCGGTGGACCTCATCTATTTTGATGCCTTTGCCCCCACGGCGCAGCCCGAACTCTGGACCGATGCAGTGATGCAGCGAATGGCTGATCTTCTCGCTCCCGGCGGCATTTTTGTTACCTATTCTGCCAAAGGAAGTGTCCGGCGGGCTTTGCAAGCCGCGGGCCTAGTCGTGGAAAAATTGCCTGGCCCGCCGGGAAAACGAGAAATGTTACGCGGGCGTAGGGGCGATCTGCGTTCGCCCTCCCAATAAGGCGATCTGGATTCGCTCTCTCTAACAGGACGGACGCAGGCCACCCCTACCCAAAAATCCCGGTGGTCAATTCCATACGAGAAGTTTTGGCGGCGCGGTACATGCCTGCGGTGTTGAACGGCAGGGCGACATTGGCTTGTCGATCAATGGCGATGAGGCCTCCGGTACCTTGGACCTTGGGAAGGCCTTCGAAGATTACCGCCTTGGCAGCTTCTTGGAGGCTCTGACCCAAATAGCGCATGCGAGCCACTACATCGTGCGCTACTACGGATCGGATGAACATTTCTCCATGGCCGGTACAGCCAACGGCGCAGCTATCGTTGTGGGCATACGTCCCGGAGCCAATCAGCGGGGTATCCCCGACTCTGCCAAAGCGTTTGTTGGTCATGCCCCCCGTTGAACTAGCGGCAGCGAGATTCCCTTGTTGATCGACTGCCACGGCTCCGACGGTGCTGAAATTCTTTTCTCCTTTGTCAGAATGATCCAATTGGGTGATCGGGGTACCTCGGACGCTCTGCCACTGTTGGTAGCGCAAGGTGTCGAAGAAATACTCCGGTGGGGCGAATTCCAGCCCATACTGACGGGCAAACTCTTCTGCGCCCGCGCCGATCATCAGTACGTAGGGGGATTGTTCCAGAATGGTTCGTGCCAGGTGGATGGGATTTTTGACTCCTCTAACGCCAGCCAAGGCCCCTGCTTTCAGGCTTTTCCCGCACATGATGGCCGCATCAAACAGTTGGGTGCCATCTCCTGCGAACACGGCTCCTTTTCCCGCATTGAACAAGGGATTGTTTTCGAGGGCGATGACGGTGGCTTCTACCGCATCGAGTGCAGATGCGCCCGAAGCCAAGCGGTCATATCCCAGCTGCACGGCCACTTCCAGGCCTTGGCGATACCCCGATTCTTTTTCAGGCGTCATGCGGGATTTCAAAATGGTGCCCGCGCCACCGTGGATGACAATTCCAATCGGATTCATAGGTTCTCAGGCAAGATTGCTGCTAGCGAAATTTTCGTATGTTCGTCCTATCCTCACACACAACTACTGAACCTATGAAACGCCGCGCTCTTTTGCTAGTCTTTTTTTGCGCCTGCTACCTGAGTGGATGGGGCCAATCTGCCGTGCCTGATCGTACGAGTGCAGGGATGGAAATGCCGCACCAAGTCCGGTTGGAATATCCTCGCTTGGTCCGGGTAGGAGAAGAAGTACAGGTGCAAGTAGAAGTCCAGGGCTGGGAAGAATCCAAAATCTGGGTAGAGCTAGTAGGACAAAGCGGCCAATCCGTCGCATTAGAGCAAGGAAAAGGAGAAATCTTCCTCACGGTACCAAATCAAGTAAGCCCAAGCATGTTGGTGGGAGGGAAGGCCGCTTCGTTGAATTGGGAGACGGCTCCCTTTCCGCTCTGGCTCTCTTTGCTTCCCCCGTTGATCGCGATTTTGTTGGCCTTGATCACCCGCGAAGTCATCGTTTCTCTCTTTGTCGGCATCTTCGTGGGGGCGGCTACTTTGGGCTGGTATGTAAAAGGCGGCTTATTCGGAATTGGTAGCGGATTCCTTGCTGTGTTGGACACCTATGTGCTGCATGCTTTGACCGATGCCGATCACGTTGCCATTCTGGTGTTTTCTCTGATGATCGGGGGCATGGTCGCCATCATTTCCCGAAATGGAGGCATGCAGGCGATCGTGCAAGTCATTTCTCGCTATGCCAAATCTCCCAGAAGCGGTCAGTTTGCAACATGGTTGCTAGGGCTGGTGATTTTCTTCGATGACTATGCCAATACTTTGGTGGTGGGGAATACCATGCGCCCCGTAACCGACAAACTGCGCATTTCCAGAGAAAAACTGGCTTATCTGGTGGATAGTACGGCGGCACCTGTGGCAGCCTTGGCGTTCATCACCACCTGGATCGGGGCGGAACTGGGCTATATTGAAGATGGCATCGCGGGCCTTTCCAATTTTCCCACTGGTCAGAGCCCCTACCGGATTTTCCTGGGGTCGTTGGGCTATTCTTTTTATCCCATCCTGACCTTGTTGTTCATGCTGATCCTGATTTACTCTGGTCGTGATTTTGGCCCGATGAAACAAGCAGAGACTAAGGCGAGAGAAGGGGGAACTCAAGCCACTGAAGAAGCAAATGCCCAGCTCCAGGAAGAAGTCTCGCATTTTCAGCCCAAAGCCAATATTCCCATTCGCCTGGTGAATTCCTTGGTGCCGATTGGCGTATTGATCGCTGGGGTGTTGATCGGGTTGATATATACTGGACACGACCCTGCTGTGTGGCAGGAGGAGAACTTGAACTTTTTCCAGAAGCTCTCCACCACCATCGGGAATGCTGATTCTTATGCGGCTTTGTTGTGGGCAAGTCTGACTGCTGTGGCGGCGGCGGTGATCCTTTCCGTGGGGCAGAAGCTGATGAGCCTGCAGGAGAGCATGGAGAATTTGGGGAACGGGTTCAAGGCCATGATGGGGGCGCTGATCATCCTTACCCTGGCCTGGGCCTTGCAAGGCGTAACCAATGATTTGCATACGGCGGATTATCTGATTGATCTGCTGGGACAAAACCTTCAGCCTTACGCTCTGCCGACCATCACCTTTTTGTTGGCGGCTTTGGTGGCCTTTTCTACTGGTTCCTCCTGGGGAACCATGGCAATATTGTATCCGCTGATCATTCCCCTCAGTTGGGAAATTGGCCTGAATCATGGCATGGAAACCGAGGCCGCACTGTCGATTTTGTACAACGTTGTGGCTAGCGTATTGGCCGGAGCGGTCTTGGGCGACCATTGTTCTCCGATTTCAGATACCACCATTCTCAGTTCCCTGGCGACCAGTTGTGACCACATTGCCCACGTTCGTACCCAGTTGCCTTATGCATTGACGGTAGGAGGAATCGCGGTCTTGCTGGGAACCCTCCCTTCCGCTTTTGGGATTCCCACCTGGCTTTGTTTTGGAGTCAGCTTGCTGGCCCTATATGGCATCATTCGCTTCTTCGGCAAAATTGGGGAATGAGAGAGACAGGGTTCAGGGTCTACTGGTGAGGTAAGATGAAATTTCGTATTGAAGATGGAGTCTTTAATCCACCAATCGACCACCTCTTAGCATGAAAGAGAATCTTCTTACCTTTGAACCTTTCCAAGCGGGCCGGGTAGCTATTGGCCTAAGCGAGTGATCACATGAGTTACGAACGCATCAACAATCTGACCGGCTGGGGCGTATTTCTTGCCGCTTTGCTGGTATATCTCCTGACAGTGGCCCCGACCGCCAGTTTTTGGGACTGTGGAGAATTCATTGCCTGTGCCAACGAATTGGAAGTGACTCACCCGCCCGGAGCGCCTCTCTTTTTGTTGCTAGGGCGGATCTTTGCCCTCTTTGCCTTCGGGGACGTCAGCATGGTGGCCTTCATGGTCAACCTGCTGAGTGTGTTCGCTGGAGCATTTACGGCTCTCTTTACCTGCTGGATCACCACCATCCTCGCTCGAAAAGGTCTCGCTCAACTCAAGATGGATGAGCAAAGTCGCACCATCGCCATCCTTGCGGCAGGAGTCGTGGCGGGCTTGACCTGCACCTTTGCCGATTCTGTTTGGTTCAATTCTGTGGAGGCCGAAGTTTATTCCTTGTCTTCTTTTTTTACCGCTATCGTGGTGTGGTTGATGTTCAAATGGGAAGCGCGGGCCGATGAACCTGACCACCTGCGCTGGATCGTATTGATCGCCTATATCATGGGCTTGTCGATCGGCGTTCACTTATTGAACTTGCTGACCATTCCGGCCCTGGCCCTGTTGTACTATTACCGAAAATTTGACTTTACCTGGCTGGGATTCCTGGCCACCATGGGCATTTCAGTGGTTATTCTGGCGGTCATTCAGTACGGCATCATTCAAGAGCAATTTGAAATAGCCTGGGCCTTCGAGCGCTGGTTGACTGGCACCATGAGCAAGGCAGGACAGGATCTCGGGGGCCTGGGCTTGCCAGTCGGAACGGGCGCCACTTTATATGCAGTTTTGCTGATCGGCTCGCTGGTCGCTCTGCTATACGTCAGCCATCAAAAACGCATGCTCATCCTCAATACTGCGGTATTGGCCTCCACGGTGATCATGATTGGCTTTTCTTCTTACGGCTTGATTTTCATGCGCTCCAATGTCGATCCACCGATCGACATGAACAATCCCGAGAACATCCTCACCTTTCTGAGCTATATGCGCCGGGAGCAATACGGAGATCGTCCCCTTCTCTATGGACCCCTTTACAACGCTGAATTGAAACGGGATTCTCGTGGCTATCCCGAGACCAAAGACAAAGGCATGAAATACGTCTTGCTGGAAGGGAAAGAAAAGTATGTGGAGGATACCAAGGACGTGGAATACCAGTATAAGCAGGAAAAGTTCTTCCCTCGCATGTACGAGGCCAGCCGCTATGATTCCGGGCCGTTTGGGTACAAAAACTTCGTCAAAAATCAGGGTGGAGATCCAAATAGTCCCTATGACGATCAGCCGACGAATGCGGAGGACATTCGCTTTTTCTTTCAATACCAGCTCAACCACATGTATTTCCGCTATTTCATGTGGAATTTCGCAGGAAGAGAAAGTGATATTCAAGACTCCCGCTGGGAATCCGGTCTAGAGTTTGGAACAGCGAGCAAGGGGAGATATACCTGGAAAAAATCCCGGAACAAGGGCAAAAATCACTATTACTTTCTGCCGCTTCTACTTGGCTTATTAGGAGTCGTTTGGCAAAGCATCTCTCGAAAACAAGATGCGGCGGTGATTGGGATGCTCTTCTTCTTCACCGGAATCGCCATCATCATTTACCTGAATCAATACCCAGCCCAGCCTCGAGAACGGGATTATTCCTTCGCGGGATCTTTCCAAACCTTTGCCATTTGGGTAGGTCTGGGCGTGGCTTTTCTTTCAGATTTGCTGTACAAACGCTTGGGGAAAGCTGCCGTGTGGATCGCTGCAGGTGTCGCTATGTTGGCTCCCTTGCTTATGGGGGTGCAAAATTGGGACGACCATACCCGCAAGGGACGTTGGGTGGACATTGAGTTCGCCAAAAACATGCTCAACAGTTGTGCCCCCAACGCCATCCTTTTCACCGGAGGAGACAACGATACCTTCCCCCTCTGGTACGTGCAGGAAGTCGAAGGCTATCGGACTGATGTGCGGGTCGTCAACCTGGAATTGTTGATCTCAGACTGGTACATTGACCTGATGCGGCAGCCGAAGAATGAATCGGAAGGCCTGCCCATTCACCTCGACAAAGCCGATTATGCCGGAGAAGAAGGCCTGGTGATTTACAATTATCCGGCACGCACGATTGACCTGCCTTTTGATCGACAGACGACCATCCAGAATGGCGTCTTGACCCCGCAAGAAGCTGCGCTTGCACCTCCGGGACCGATGGTTTGGGAGTTCAAAAACCGGGGAAGCCAAAACAATCCCTACATCCTGCGCAAAGATTCCGTGATCATCGAGATCATGCGAAATGTGGCCGCAGATGGATGGAAACGCCCCGTGTACTTCGGAAATACGATGTCCTCGACCAATTTCATGGGTCTGACCGATTACTTCCGATTGGAGGGAATGGCCTACCGGGTGGTGCCGATCAAGCGATCTGCGAGAACGCCAAACGATGTGTATTATGGCTGGATTCAGCAGGACACCATGTTCCAGAATCTGACGGATGAATTTCTGTTCACGGGGCTGGATGATCCGTCCGTGAACCTAGATGAACACATTCGCAATGTCATCATCGGCAACTACCGAAATGCCTTTTTCCGACTTGCCAATAGCTACGCTGAGCAAATTTTTGCCATCAATGGACAAATTGCTCAAGTGCAGCAACAGTTGGCCGAAGGAACCTCTCCTGATAGCCTTCCTGATCCTCGCGTGATGGCCCAGCAAATTGAGGCCCGCCAGCAACGCATTCAAACCCTGGTTCAGGTAAGCAGGGAAAAGATGCCGCCCTCGGTCATCGACAAGCCTTCTGCCTTGATCATGAGTGAACTACAGATGCTAGATAAAGCGGGCTTGCCAGAACTCGCTAAGGAAGACCTGGATGCTGCCATCGAAGCTTCTTTGCATGATTTGGTCATCGAAAAGAGCCTCCGTCGGAACATTGACCCTCGCCAAAGCCTGGACATGCGGACCATCTTGGTTGCCATCCAATATTTGACCCGCAATGGACTGGAAGCAGAGGCAGGAGAATTGGCCCAACAACTCAAAGAAGTTACCGGATCGGACATTGGTACGCAGGTGATTCAACAGGAGTTGTTTGGAAAATAAGCCAAGGGGCCGATTCACAAAGATCAAATATGAAATCAACGAAAGATAGCCGCAACTCCCTCATCTATGGGGTGCATCCCGTGGTAGAGGCGCTGGCCTCCGGAAGCAGCCTGGACAAAATTTTCATTCGTCGGGGCAATGAACACGGTCGGATTGGAGAGGTGCGAAAGCTCGCCAAAGAGAAAGGTATTCCAGTGCAATTCGTACCAGAGGAAAAACTGCGTCGCCTGGTAAAAGACCCCGAAGCGCGTCATCAGGGCATTGTGGCTCAGGTCAGCAACATTCCCTATCAGGAGTTGGAAACGGTCATTCTTGGGCTGGAAGAACAAGCTCAGGTGCCGCTGTTTGTCCTGTTGGATGGAGTTACGGACGTGCGGAACTTCGGTGCGATAGCCCGGACAGCGGAATGCATGGGTGCCCAGGCCATCATCGTGCCTGCGACGGGTTCTGCTCCGATGAATGGAGATGCAGTGAAAACTTCTGCTGGAGCCTTGTATCATCTGCCTGTTTGTCGGGTGGACCATCTGGTAGATGCAATTCTCCTGCTTCAGGCATACGGGATTCGTTCGGTAGCCTGTACCGAAAGAGCCGCCGGATTGGTGTTTGAGGAAGATCTCACTCAGCCGACTTGTCTCCTCCTCGGTTCTGAGGAAAAAGGCATTTCTGATTCCTTGCTCAAGCGATGTGAAGCGCAGGCCAAAGTGCCATTGCAAGGGAAAGTGGCTTCGCTCAATGTATCGGTTGCTGCGGGGATGGTGTTGCTCGAAGCTATGCGCCAACGGAAAGGGTAAAAATTTTGCCATGCAACTATGTCCATCTTCGCTCCTTCTTCCCCAAGGATGCAGATGACTCACTCTTACCCTTTTGAGGCAATTGAACCCTGCACCCTGAAATTTGAACCCTGCTATCCATGATCCTTGCACTCGACATCGGCAATACCCGCACCAAGCTCGGCCTTTTCAAGGACGGGAAACTAGCGCAGGTCTTCATTGCCGATACGCAGGAACTCCCGGAAGCCCTCTCGCCTGTGTTGGAAGCCAGGAAAGAAGCAGAATCTCTGCAGATGGGGTGGATGAGCGTAGCTTCAGAAGTAGATCCAGAGAAATGGGCTGTTTGGAAGCGTTTTGCCAAAGCCCCTCGTCTGGTTCATATCAAGTCTGGATACCCCTTTCCCATCGAAAATCGCTATGCTACTCCCGAAACTTTGGGTACAGATCGCATCGTCGCGGCAATTGGGGCTTATGCTCATGAACAGCGAGCGGTGCTGATCATTGATGCGGGAACGGCGATCACCTATGACTATGTTACCACCAGTGGAGCCTACTTGGGAGGGGGAATTTCGCCTGGGCTTGGTATGCGATTCCGGGCCTTGCATGAGTTCACCGCTCGCTTGCCCCTGATCGAAGCGGTAGAAGACCCTCCGTTGATCGGAACCTCCACCAAGCGTAGCATTCAATCTGGCGTACTCAACGGTCTGCGCACGGAAGTTGCAGGCATGATTCATCAATACCAAAGCCACCATGGAGCGGATTTGGCCGTCTATCTCACCGGAGGGGATGCCCCCTACTTTGAAAAGCTGGGGAAAAACCTCACCTTTGCAGACGCAAATTTGACCCTCAGCGGCATTCATTTCATTTTGACGCAGCAATCAGGATTATGAAGCGTGGAATTATTTTCGCTGCCGGGTGGTGGCTTCTTTTTGGAACCAGCCTATTCGCCCAAAATATCACCCTGAGTCCATACTCTCGCTACGCGATTGGCGATATTTTCAGCTCTACCACTACCCGAAATGCGGGAATGGGGGGCATCGGCGTGGCTACCGACAACTATTTCTCTATCAATCGGGTAAATCCCGCCAGCTATGCAGACATCCGGTACACAACGATGGACTTGTCCGCCTTTGGGCAATTCAACCAAATGAGTTCCGAAACCGCTAGCATCTCCCCCTTCAATGCGGGCTTTCATGATGCGGCTTTTGCGTTTCCCTCTAATAACGGAGGCCCATCGTTTGTCTTTGGCTTTGCTCCCTACAGCAGTGTCGGCTATGAAGTCCGAAACCAGCGGGAATTCAACATCGAAGAGGAATTGTATACCGAGGAAACCAATTATCGGGGCCAGGGAGGATTGAATCAGGCATTTTTGGGGGTAGGAGGAAAGCTATTGAAAGGCAAGCTAAGAGTTGGGGGCAACTTCCAATACATTTGGGGCAATACCCAGTACAATTGGCTGACCCAAATCCTCCAGGATACCTTGCCTGCCAGTCAGTTTGAGACCATTCAGGTGCAGGAGAATGTCTTCATTGGTGGGGTCAATGGCCAACTCGGCCTGATGTTCGTAGATACCATCAATTCCACCAATGGGATTCTGTTGCGAGTGGGAGGAACGGCAGAAACGACCGTAGGAATGGGGGGAGATCGCCTGCGGGCCTTTACCAATGGCTTGATTTCAGATACCGTGGGAACCTTTGAGGAAGGCCCTTTCAGCATGCCGTTGAAAATCGGTGGGGGCTTGATGTTGCATCGACCTGGTAGATGGTCATTTGGGGCAGATGTGGTGTATCAAGATTGGACAGATTTTGAGTACTTCTCTTCCCAGCCGGAATTGGGACCGGAAATTCGCATTGGCCTCGGCGGAGAAATCATCCCTAATTTTGCCGGAGAGAAATATCATCAACGCTTTGCCTATCGGTTTGGGGCTTTTTACAAGCAAACCTACATCCAATTCAACGGGACGCCCGTCAACGACCTCGGGCTAACCTTCGGCATTGGCCTACCCGCCGGATCCAAAGGCAACAACCGCTTCAATCCTGGTCGAGCTACTTCCCGCATCAACATCAGTGCTGAATTGGGCCGCCGAGGTGCGGTTACTGAGAACCTACCTTTGGAGCAATTATACGCTCGGCTACGATTGGGTATTTCCATCAACGACCGCTGGTTTGTGCGCCGGGTGGTGGACTAAGGAGAACCGGGAAGCGTGATCCGAGATTTGTCGCTGACAATTGTAATTGTCCATCGGTCTTCTAGGGCAAGGCGATGCCTCCCATCCACTGAATGTCATCTAGAGCCTTGATTTCGGGTTTCGACATTCCCCTTGGATATGGCACAGAAAAATCAGTGCAGGCACTCATCACAAGTTCGGGACTGCTTGCCCTCGATCATAGCCAAAGGGGATATTGGTCCCCGAAATGAAGGTTCGCAATGAAATGATCCCGCCTCCGCGATCCTTCCTAGCGTACAAAAATGAACTCTTTGCTGTTGAATAAGGCGTGCGCCAGCGCTTGCCAGACAGCTATTTCTGCCAGACCATCTGATTCGCTACAGCCTAGCAGTTGAGCCTGCTGCTGTAGAAAGGCCAGACTTTGTTGGCGTTCTTCCACAGAAGGAGACCGGAAAAAAGCTCGTTGGTACATCTGCTCCAGCCGCGCCTCTGAAGTGGTAGCCTGTTGCAGGACTTTCTCCGCCCAGCGTTCCGCCTGTTGGATCACGAATGGATCATTCATCAAGGTGAGGGATTGGGCCGGGACATTGGAGACATTTCGCTTGCCGAAGGTGCTGAAGGGCATCGGCTGATCAAAGACTTGCAGCATCGGAACCATGAAGTTGCGGCGCATTTCCAGGTAAATGCTTCTTCGACCTGCCCCGTCCAGTGGTCCTGAGGTCCTCGGTCGTCCGCGTCCCTTCATGAATTCAGTGAGGTGAACCCCAACCGGAGGACCGTAGAGGCGGTGGTCCATTTCTCCCGAAGTGGCCAGCATTGCGTCTCGGATGGCCTCCGCCTCCAGTCTTCTCACGGGGAAATGACTCAGGTACACGTCCTGTGGATCTATCTTCCCCGCTTCTTCTGAGGGAGTAGAGGACCGTTGAAAAGTTTCCGACAACACAATTTCTCGAATCAGGTGTTTGATGGACCAATCATGTTCGATGAAGGTGATTGCCAGCGCATCCAACAATTCGGGGTGACTGGGCGCTTTCCCCTGGATGCCAAAATTGTCCACAGATGCCACGATGCCCCGCCCGAACAGGTGATGCCAGATGCGATTGACCATGACCCGCGCGGTCAGAGGATTATTCGGATCGGCCATTGCCTCCGCTAGTTCGAGTCGGTGACTGCCTGGTCCTGCAAAGATCCGTTGTTCGCCTTCCAGAGCCGTGAAAAAACGGTGAGGGACCAAGGCTTCGGTGAGTTGCTGGGGACTGCCTCGGAGAAATACGGGGGAGAAGATGCTTTTCCCTTCAGATACTCCTTCGATATGCGTGGAGTCAAACACAGACGGCATCTGAGACTCAGGAATTGACTCCCAATCAGGCGGAACCAATTCTCCCTTTTTCAGGGCCACATTCAAGCGATCAATGTCTGCCCAGCTAGCGACATCCTCTCTCCAATGGGTGAGTGCTGTTCGAAGATTGGGTTGGTAGCCTGGTTCAAACCAGGCTTCTGGCTGAATGGAATCATAGGCCACCGCATACTGAACTTCGACCCAAGCATCGGAATCAGAGCGATACAAATGGCGAGGCCCTTTTCCAGGAACAAAGAAGCGACCCGGAATGACTTCAAGATAGGCAATATGGCCTTTCCAGGGCGCGAGGGGGAATGTAAAGGCTTGGAATGCCTCTGTCTCTACCGTCAAGTCTAATTCGCCGTAGATCGGATCTTGAATCAGTTGAAAGTTGTCGATGACGACTCGCAAGCTGCTGAAGTTCCCCGCTGCCATCACCAGCAAGGTATCCTGCTCAATCACAAAGTCAGGCGAACGCAAGGTACCTTGCATCCCTGTTGTCAGACTTCGGCTGGATGCTACCGGATAAGTCAAACTTTCGAGTTGCTGCTGATCTTCTGACAAGCGGAAGCGTCCGGCGGTGGGTTTTTCTCCAAAAGCTTGCCCCATGACCTGCCAATCTCCCCATGAGCCATCTCTGAAATCTCCGAGGAGGCTTCCTGTAGAGAGCGGGTGCAATCGGGCGTCGGTGGGCACTTCCTCTCTCACGGCTTGAGCGATCGGTAAGTTTGCTAGCCAGTGCTCCGCCAACTCCTGCCGACGTTGGACTTGACCCGTAGCCATTTCCTCGATGGCAGCGCGAACCGCAGCAGTCTGCCCCATGGGAATGGGGTGGAAGCGGGTGCTTTTGAAGATTCCGTAGAGAGAATAGTAGTCGGTGGTAGGGATGGGATCGAATTTGTGATCATGGCAGCGGGCGCAAGCAACGGTGAGTCCCTGAAAGGTCTTCGTCGTGACATCTATGAGGTTGTCGATGCGTTCTGCTTCGTCCACAATCAAATCAACTGGACTGTGCTTGCCTTCACTGAAGGTCATGTAGGCGGTTCCAATCGGCGATTCGGGGCGACCATCGACTCGATTCAAGCGAGGCTGGGGCAGCAAATCCCCGGCAAGGTGCTCTTTGATCAGTTGATCGTAGGGAATGTCTTCATTGAAAGCACGAATCAGGTAGTCTCGATAGCGCCACGCTCCACCGATGGGATAGTCGAACTCATGACCTTTGGTTTCAGCATAGCGAATCAAATCCATCCAATGGCGGGCCCATCGTTCCCCAAAACGGGGAGAAGCCAAGAGGGAATCTACCAGTTGCTCATATTCGTCAGTCCCGAAGTCAGCTGATAAGCGGTCCAATTGAGCAGGATCAGGGGGTAACCCGGTGAGTAAGTAGCTCACCCGCCGGATCAAGGTAGACGGTTCTGCGGCAGGGGCAGGTGTCAACCCTTGCGAGCGCATACCTTTGCGGATCCAGTTGTCAATGCTGGTTTCTTGTCTTCCTGTTTGGGGCGGAACAAAGGCCCAATGTGGTTCATATTCGGCTCCTTGATCAATCCAGCGTTCCAGAAGGGCGATTTCCGTTTCTGTGAGGATCTTCTTTGCCTCGGGAGGGGGCATGCGGATTTCGGGATCGTGATGCTGAATGCGACGGAGCAGTTCGCTGCGATGTGGCTTCCCTGGGACAATGGCAGCGACTCCTTCCCCATTAGCCTGGATTGCGGCTTCTCTCAGGTCCAGACGCAGGTCCGCTTTTCGACTGCTTGAATCAGGTCCATGACAGAGGTAACACTGTTGACTGAGAATGGGGCGAACGTGCTGATTGAAGGAAACGGTTTGCGGCAGTTCCGGCGAACGATTGCTCATGGATTTCCACAAGATCAGCCCAAAGAGCAGACAGATCAGGACGCCTCCTCCCCACCAGAGGGTCGGCGTTACAGAGGATAAACGGGCCAAAATGCGCATAAGAGAAGGGTACAAAAGGGTCTTTCCTGAAGATAGAAAAAAAACCTTCATTTTATTTGAACGATTGAAAGGGATTGTCGTATCTTTGTGCACCCATTGGTGAGGTGGGTGAGTGGCTGAAACCACCTGTTTGCTAAACAGGCGTACCTGGAAACGGGTACCGCGGGTTCGAATCCCGCCCTCACCGCCTAGAGCTAGCACGCTAGCAAATTGACATACGGTCGTTTGACCACCGAGGTGTAGCGCAGTCCGGTTAGCGCACCTGCTTTGGGAGCAGGGGGCCGCAGGTTCGAATCCTGCCACCTCGACACAACAAGGAGTGAGAAGCTGGGATTGCCGGGTTTTTGCTCCTTTTGTTCTTTCACATCTTGGTCCTATAGCTCAACTGGATAGAGCAGCTGCCTTCAAAATTAGGAGCCTTTACAGGGAAACGAGAATCTGTAAAGTGGACAGCACTGTATCGGTGAAGGCTTCGTCTTACTAAGACATGCTAATACCGAGGAAACTTTCGGTCTTCACAGACATGAGGTAATGAAAAGGTCTGGTGATTTCATTCACCAGAGGTACGTTTACCAATTCACCATAACCAAACTGGTCGGGAGGTTCCGTAGAGGCCATACGTGCTGCACCTGAGACGGTGAAGATATGGTCCAGACCATCAAATTTCTGCTTAAGCGGAGAGCAGTGAAAACTGTAGTGGTACGCTAAGCAGCAGGTTGCAGGTTCGAGTCCTGCTGGGATCACTTTCATTTTCTGCAACTGTCTGAAAGTGAATCAGTTATCCAGCGGCCCTTCGGGGCCGTTGTCGTTTTTGTGCCGATTATTTGCGTTTTGCCTCCTTTTCGGCCTCAATTGGCCAA
The DNA here is from genome assembly GCA_039033615.1 of Bacteroidota bacterium. Lineage (GTDB taxonomy): Bacteria > Bacteroidota > Bacteroidia > J057 > J057 > JBCCCJ01. The sequence goes on along the minus strand of JBCCCJ010000003.1, from coordinate 7,700 downwards.
TTTCATTTGGATCGGATTCTAGCATTCTTGGCACGGCCATAAGCTGGGATTCTGAAAAGGTCATGGCCTCCAGCAAATTGCATAGCACGTACAAACCATACACATCCCTACCCGGTTCCCATTGAGCAATGGAATCCATTAGGGCCGTTTGGATGGATCGCAGATGCTCCCCATCCATGAAGGTGAAATGTAGGTGGTATTCTCCTTTTTGGTTAATCGTCAACATGGGATTATTGGTTATTTGGTTCAGGAATCAGATTGGCCACTCTCATGCACCGCTTGACATTTTGCACGGTGGAAGGGCTGACATTGCAGGAATCGGAGGTTTTCCGGTTGGACTGACCAGAAAGGACCGATTGAACGACATTCCGGTATTTCTCCAGGTAGCCCGCTATTTGCGCCGCCGTCTTTGGGTCCAGGTGGGATAAGTCCGCCCCGCCTTCTCCATTTGCACCCCCTCTTAATACCCCCTTTAATACCCCTTCATTGTCCGTTTGAAGATCATTTGAAGGCTTTTCCCAGGGGAGAGGGAATCCGGCCTTAGATCGGCTTGTAGAGGGAGAGGGGATGGCGGGGGTAGGGGAGTCCGGGCCGATCTGATAGCCCCCTTGTTGGCCAATCATAGCCATATAGGAGGAAAGCCGGGAAAGCTGGATTTCATGGACCGTTTGTTCGGCGGACGGTTCCAAGGCTCCAAATTCAATCCCTTCCTTTTCCACCCGTGCCAGGTACATGCAAGCAAAGAAATGAGAAAAGAGGTTCACCAACTCCAGCAACACCAGGGCAATGAAAGCAATCCATGAATCATTGGAGGCCGTTTCCTCATTGGTAGCCAAACTCCCCTGCAATGAAATGGCCACATCTGCCCGGCCTTCCTCTGATCGGGACCGGGCCGCCGTCAACGCTTTGACCTTATCAGACTGCCATATCGCTATTTGATCGGCCAATTTTGCGTTTTGCTTTTCCAGCCGTTCGGCTATGGTCCGATTCTTCCAAGGTGTAACCATTTCCCCCTGATAGCGCATTTTCTCCTTCATCAAGGCTTTCACCTTCCCGTTGTTGTCTTTGATCGTCCGCCGGGCATCGACAATCAATTGATTGTATTCCCCGGCTACGTTGACCGAATCGGTGGAGAACGTGGAGGAAATCAGGTTCATTTGGCTGCTATGGTTGGCCTGAATGCTTTCGCTTTGGTCAGTTAGTTCATAGGTGAGCAAGGCGATTCCCGCCGCACTTCCCACCACCGAAAGGACCGTTGTAAGCAGGGCCAATAACTTTGTACCGGATTCAACTTCCCGGCTCAATGCTTTGGCCTTGAAAAAGGCTTTCAGGGTCCGGGATTTCACCGTCTCATTGATCCAGATGACCACCACCAGGCCGCCGAATCCCAGGATTCCTAAAGCCAGGTCTTTGCCTGTTTTGCCCCCTTCCAAGGCTTCAAATCCAAGGGTAAGGAGAAAGGCCAACAATCCAAGGGTGAGGCCGGAAAGAACGGGGAAAATGAAGCGATAGAAGCTAACCAGGCGGAAAACTGAACGGTATTTGTCCCGGTACGTTTCCGGCCTGTTGGCCTCTTGCGCGTCCTGGTAATCGTCCTTCCTGTCGGTTAGGTTCTGGCTTTCTGCATAGACATCCGGGGCATGGTATTCCCGGCTTGATCGGTTGAAAACTGGAAAACTCATAATCAAATGTTATGGGGTTCAAAATGGTAATTCAGGTAATGGGGGAGGGGTTGGAGCCGGGCCGGGTCTGCCTCTTGCTTTCCGGGCTTGTTCCCGTTCCCACTTCTTAGCATGGTATTGTTGGGCAGGGGTCATGTTGTCCCAATGCCATTTTTTGAGGGCTTGGAGTTCTTCCCGACTGGGAGGCTCAGGGGCCGGGCCGGGTTTGCTCTGCATGGCCACTTCAAACAAATAGTCATTAATTCGGGCCAACCGTTGGGCTAGAGTCTGGAGATCGGGAACAAAGACGGCCTTTTCGCGATCCTCCAGGGCATAGGCCGGGCAACCTTTGACCATGCGAGATTGGAGATTCCAAAAGGGAGTTATCAGCAGTCGGGTTTGGCTACTATCGAAGATTTCCCCGGTGGAAGGGCTGAAAATCTCGTTTCCTTCTGTCTCAAGGGCCTCTATTTGCTCATGGCTAAAGGTTGCGATTCCCTTGCCGTATAGCTTGCCAAAGAAGCCGAAAAACCGCTTATGTGGCTTGAATAGGCTGGAGAGGGTTTCCGGCTCGATCCCGCCAAAGTCAAGGTCCAATTTCAGGGTATATTTGACCGATTCGGCAAAGGCATCTTTGAGTAAGTCCAGACTTTGGCCCGGTCTGTAATACTCCTTTGTTCGGTCCTCTCTCATTCGATACACGCGCTCCAAAAACACCTGGTTGCTGTCTCCAGTTATGGCCCTCCAGCGTTGCCGCATCCGCCGGGCAAAGCGGGTTTTCTCCAGGGCCAAAGGAGATACCAAAATCACGTGCAAATGAATGTGGAGGCTCTTATCTGAGGGGTCAGGGGAACGATTCCTAACTATCTCCATTGAATAAAAGCCCCCGTCCACATGGTCTTTCCAATAGCTCCGGGTCGCTCTGGAGTCTCTTAGGCTCTTGAAATGGGCTTTCAGTTCCTCCGTATAGTCGCCGCTCCGGGTGTGGCCATTGTGCCGTAAGGTGAAAACAGCATGGTACACATGCTTTCCTGCCAGGGCTTGGGGGTTTTCCTCAAAATATCCAAGTATGGCTTTCTTGCGGTTGGCTGACACCAGGTAGCTACAAACCGCACAAGCCTTGCATTTGCAATAGTTGGCCCCGATCCTGAAACATTCCCCGGTTGGAATCTGCCTGATGCCTACATAGTTCCCGCACGTCTCCACCTTTCGGGCTATCGTGGAAAGTCGGCTGAACGTCTCGCCCTCTGTCTGACTGGCAAGGGCATAGAGTTGGCTGGAGAGCCGATCATTTTGCCGTTTGGCTTCCTTCATCCACTCCCAAGCCTTAGACGGCTCTGGAGGCTGGAAAAGGGGGTCTGCCGAGGTTATTTCTATTGTATCTAGGGGGAGGGGGGAACCTTGCCCCCCTTCCAATCGTGTCGTACCGTTGGCCCCCTGGTGGAGGCTCTTAGGCATAGCTTTCCCCTTGTTGATCCTTACGAACTTTGCGGGGCAAAGTGGGACGGGTAGGAATCAACGCGCTTTCCACTTCATGGCGTTTCAGCCGGGTAGCGTTTCCGATCTTGTACCGCTTCAACCATCCTTTGTTGATCCAATCAAAAACGGTGGGCTTGCTCACTTGGAGAAAGGCCGCTACCCAATCAATGGTTACTAACTCCGTTTCCGGGACTGGCTCAGGGGGAGGGATGATCTTGGTTTGTAGATCGACAATGGCATCGCGCAAGGCCGCCAACTCTGCTAGGAGAGCCGGGCCGTCAATGTGGGAAAGAAGGGTCTGAGATAGGGGAGTCTCTTCGTGAGAGTTCCCCCCATGAATGGATTTACTCATGATGGAAACTCTTTATCGGTTTTCTTGCGTGTTGAATAGTCCAGTAAATGGAATAAAAAGACGGGGCATCCCCAGCCATTGCCAGGGATGCGTTATCCATCTTGAAACGGAGCGTTTACACGCAATGAAAACCCCCGCCACCGAATGGTTTCCAATCACTTCGGGACGGGTAAAAAGAGGTTCCCCCACTTGGAACAAGCGGGAATTTCTTGGAAAAAATGTAGAAAGGAGGGGCAGGCGATCAAGCCGGGGGAGATATTCCCCATTGGCCCCACTTGGAAGGTGGAACATTTTTCTGTCGGTAGTGAACCTAGCAGGGCAAAATGGGTGTCAAACCATTTTTTGGCGGATTATCGGGCCGCCACCCTAATAAGTTCGGGTAAAACTTATCACAAGTATAGGCCAAAGGAGGGATAAAGGCAAGTACAAAAAAATAAAGCCCCAGGATTGACGGTCCCAGGGCCGCCGACCTACCGAGGCAAGCCGACCATTCTACCGACAGATAAAATGTGGCCAAAGATAGCGGAAAGGGGCCGGGGAATCAATAGGGGGAGGGAGAGAACCAGGCCGGGACCGGATCACCTCTCCAGGGGCCGCTATGGGCTTGCCTGGTGGATCATCTCCAGGGGATGGCCACCGGAACCCGGAGCCAGGCTATGGGACGTGCTGGAGGGAGAGCAGATCGGGAACCAGGTGGAGAAACCAAGCCGGGACCGGATCACCTCTCCAGGGGCCGCTATGGGCTTGCCTGGTGGATCATCTCCAAGGGATGGCCACCGGAACCCTGAGCCAGGCTATGGGACAGACTGGAGGGAGAGCAGATCGGGAACCAGGTGAGAACCAGACCGGGACCGGATCACCTCTCCAGGGGCCGCTATGGGCTTGCCTGGTGATCACTTCCAGGGGATGGCCACCGGAACCCATGAGCCAGCCTATGGGATGGACTGGAGGGAGAACAGATCGGGAACCAGGCCGGGGAGTTATCCACAACTTTTTTCCAAAAATTCGGCAAAAATTGGTCTGATTCCCTCTTTTTTTTCTTCTCCCTTTATTTCAAAGGGGGAACCGGGGGAAGATAGAGCGATTTTGCGCCTTGCGTTTCGCCTTTCTCTCCCTCACATCTTTGAGCCAATTGTAAATGGTACTCTTGGATTTTCCCAGGGCATCCGCGATTTCCTGATAGCTCATTCCACTATCAAACATTTCCAACACTCTTTCTTTCAGAGCGTTGCGCCGATTCCGTTCCCTCCATTTCCCTTTGTTCATGTAGCCCTGAACGGTTCGGGGGGATAGGTCCATCAATTTTCCTATCTCACGGGCTGAAAGTCCCATGCAGTAATACTTAAAGGCTTTCGCCTGTCTTTCATTAGATTCCATTGGTAACGTTGATTTTGGGTTGACTGCACATTGATTTCCATTTAATGCACATTTGGGGGTTGTAAAAAGTGGGGCGCAAACCCACCGTATTTTATTGGGTGATTTTTGGATCCCCCCCCCCTTCAACAATCGTCCGGGGGAGTGGCTTGCACCGGGTTTTTCAGGGGGTTGGAAGTCTGATCCCAAGGAAAAATCACCATTTTCGGGGTAAAATCAGGCAGTTTGGGCCATTTTGGGGACTTGCTTGCGTACTTTTCTGATATGCCATTTGAAAAGTGGTGTTTTATGCGAAATCAGGGTTAATTTTCTGCTTGTTTGTTGCCTAAAGGCCGTTTTTGGGTCTTTTTGGGTTGGTTATTGGCCGATTGGACCAGGTTGGCCACCAGTTGCCGGGCCGCTTCCCCCTCCAGGTACTTGGTGGGAGTCTCCGAGAGGATTTCTACTTTTTCAATCTGGTTGAGCAGTTCCCGCGATACCTCCAACTCTGAGGCATAAAGGGTATCACTATGTAACTCCCCTTCCCACCAGTAGGAGATTTGCAACCATTGTTCGTTGGCTTTGGCTTTCATCATTCGTTTGGTTAAAGTTCGTCTTCGATTGCTGTCTTGATTCCGGCAAGTCTTTGCCGCTTTGCCTCTGTACTTCTCCCCACAAAAGAGGCTCCCTTTCTTTTGGTGCGAAATAGTCCGGCCACATGAAACACATTCCCGTTTTTGGATTTGGGCTTGTCTCCGTTGGGGAAAATTGTCGGGCGTTTTTGGTTGGCTTTCCCCTTCCGAAAATCTTGTTGGGTCTGAGGAAGGCCGGAGGGACGTTTTCCCCATATATTCAAGTGGTGAAAACGTACCCAAATCCTCTGCTTCAACCTCTTCCCAAACTTGGTGAAAACGTACCCAGTTTTTCCGCTTCACCTTTGATAGGTATTCCCATTTTTCGGAAATTCTATTCTCTATTTCCTTTTTTGTGTTGGACTTTGAGAAGCGGTCAATCAATTGCCGAAACCGCTCCTTTTCCCGGCCTCTTTCCTTTCGGCTCAGGTCTTCCCAATACATGGGGTTTTGCCAGTCTTTGAATTTGAGCAACTGACTAGGGGAAAGCTCGCTTTCATCTATCCCCCTTTCATAAAATACGATCCCTTGGAAAGTTTTGAGCAAGTGGTTTCCAAGCATGGCAACCTTTTGAGGGTCTATCAAATCCGCTAAGGTTTTGATTCCAAAGCGATTCAAATAGCGCATTTTGAAAACCTTGATTTCTACCCGGAGCAGTTCCTTTCCTTCCCGCTTTTGTTGTCGCTTCTTATCGTATATTTTGATACGGTACTCGCTCCGTTCACATTCTACCCCTAGCCATTGCCTTTGCAGGTCCATTTGTTCAAACCGCCTGTTATTATGGGCAATGATCGACCGGAGCAGTTTTCGGACAGGTATAGGGGGTTCAATGTTTACCCCGTACTCTATCCCCCGCAAAATGGAGGATTCCAACTCCAGGGAAAAACGGTCCTCCAGTTCGTGCAATACTTCCTGAACATCCGCTAACCCAAAGTCATTTGCATTCCCTTTACCCTGATTGAAATACTGATGCAGGGAGCCGCCAACTTGACAAGAATATCCCGTTGCAAACCGCTTGCTGGGAATGATGCGAAATACCAAACCTTTGTGTTTTGCTGTCTGCTTGCCGTCCAACGCTAGTCCCGTCCTTTCCTCAACCATTTGGGCAAAGGAAAGGGCAGGAATTTCGCGCCATTGCCAGGGCATAAGATACCCATGCTCCGATTTGAAGCCGTCAAACATATTTGCAAAAAATGGGGTATTGGGGTAATTTGAGAGCTATCAAATGTTACTACCGGGGGCAGTTCATTCAATGGGCTGCCTTTTTTTATGGGCTTACACTTTATGCCCGATCAAGGTGAAAACCTCACATTTGGAGAGGAAGTTTTCCCACACGGTTTGCCGCCGTTCCTGATACTCACGGTCTGAAATCAATAGATACTCCAGGGATGCAGCAAGGCCGGGAATCAACATTTTCACCAAGTTGGCCTTATCAATCTTTTCATCTGGAGTCTGAATCATAATTTCCAGATCGGAAACAGCGTCTTTGATTCCTCCCCATGCTTCAAACATTCGACCACAGAGGAAGGCCGGGGAATGATGATAAAGGGGCGTTTCTTTGAGACTGTCCAGGGCAGTTTGGCAGGCTTGCAACCGTTCTTCCTTGGATAATTCCAAAGCCGTTGTCAGTTCGTCAATGGCATCTGATACGTGAGAGATAGTAATTTCTACTTTTGCGTTCATTGGTGGGAATGTTTGGGTTTGGTGAGAATAAGGGCGTTTTCTACTTCATGGCGTTTCAGCCGGGTAGCGTTCCCGATCTTGTACCGCTTCAACCATCCTTTGTTGATCCAGTCAAAAACGGTGGGCCTACTCACTTGCAGAAAGTCAGCTACCCAATCAATGGTTACTAGCTCCGTTTCTGGGACTGGCTCAGGGGCCGGGATGATCTTGGTTTGTAGATCGGCAATGGCTTCCCGCATGGCTGCCAACTCAGATAGGAGGGTTTGTCCGTCCATCTGATGCAGAACAATTTGGGATTGTGAAATCTGTGGATTCGACATAGGACAATTTGTTTTATTCAACTTGTCCCAAAGGTAGAAAGCGGAGCAAAGGGGTAACTATCCCGATAGTGTCGCGACAGTAGGAAAGGTATAGGCAAGTAGCTTTCTATCAGTGATTTAAAAATGTGATTTTTTTGGGCGTAGAGCCAGACCGGGACCGGATCACCTCCAGGGGCCGCTATGGGATTGCCTGGTGGATCATCTCTAGGGAATGGCCACC
>JBCCCJ010000002.1:0-24620 GCA_039033615.1 Bacteroidota bacterium | reverse complement strand
GACCTTTTCACTTGTTCTTTCGTCCCAGTTCTTCGTCAAAAAAAGCCTCCCTTGGCCCGCCAACCAGTCGGTGTTCCTTCCTCGACCTGAAACGAAATAACCGCGCGAAAAGAGGAAGTTATTTTTCAAGTATCACTTAGCGCTGTTTAATCTTGAGCACCTGACCAACCTTGATGTTGTTGCCAGAAAGGGAATTGTTGCTTCGAATCATAGCAACTGGCACATCGTATTCCCGGGAGATGCTGAACAAGGTATTGCCTTTGCGAACGGTATGGGTGATCCAAGGGGAGTCAGAAACTGGTGCGGGAGAGGAATCAGCAGTGCCAGGAGAGGCAGAACCACCGCTTCCGATCTCATCAGTGGGGCGAGTAACCACCTCCAATTGGCTACTGGGCTGATAGGGTTGGTTAGGTAAAGGACTACTCAACTGCTGTAATTCTGCTCGAAGATGTCCAATGTCGGCCATGGGGAGTGCGATCCCTTGGGTATTGACCAGGAAAATCGCCGGAAGCTCGGAATTGTGAATGAATGCTCGCTGCAAGAACAGATAATCTGCTTGGGAGGTGATCAACATTTGTTCCCAGGGAAGTTCATATTCCATCAGGCGATTTTGCCAATCCGTTCGATTTTTGTCTACCGAGATGCTGATGAAACGAACCGGTTTGTATTGGTATTCAGCGTAGATGTCTTTCAACACGGGGAGGGTGTACAAAGAAGCCCCATCCCAGCTAGCCCAAAAGTTGACCACCCAGATTTCCTGTTTCGGAGAATTGGGAAAAGTTTGGCATTGCTTCAGAAAAGTCGAGTAGGTTAAAGAAGTATCAGGAGAATAGGTTTGCCCCCATGCAGGGATGATCGTCAGATACAGCAGACTTAGGACCAGAGCAGGCAAAACTTTCAGGTTTGGCATAATGACAAAATGATATGGAAAAAATTAGGAATCCAGAGCGGAAGGAGTGGCACCAGGAAGGATGAGGTTCATGCGTTGGTTGATCAACTGGAAAAGCTGAAACGGCTTCAACGTACGCCACGGAAGTTGATCGAGTTGTTCATTCCAATAAAAATAGGGGGAAATGCCATATTCTTCCATGTCTTCTTTGACTTCATCGCGCAGTTTGAGGGCGCACAACCATCCATCTTCTATTTCTTCTGCAAGCGCCTGGTAATAGTCGTCCGTTTCAAAATAGGCGTGGAAGACGTTTTCGCAAATCAGGATGATCTTATCAATCCCAGCATCAATGAGGAAGGTCAGGCAGTTTTCGGCGAGTAATTTGAAGTCATTTTCGTACAAATCATTCCACTCTCCGAAGAGTTCCAAAATGGCATATCCTTCTTCATAATTGACGTACAAGATTTTGGTAAGGAGACTTTCCGAACCAAAATCGTCCCAAAGGGGGTGAGCCGGAATTTGATTGACAGAGCGATCAAAATAAAATAGGTTGTGATCCACTTCATGAAAGGGGGAATTGGGATCCCTCTCATGATGATACAGTTCCAGCCAACCAAAAAAAGGCTCAATATCTCTTAACTCGCGCTTCATGGAGCTTGATTTGGAAGAAAGAAAAGGCGTTCTTCTAGGCGGTGCTCAAAAAATAACCCGGGATATTTCGCTGGTTTTTGCTTCCCCCAGCAAAGTCCCACTTTGGCCAGCCTATTTCGAGGATCGGAACCAAACTGAAGGTTTTTCCTTCTACCTATAAAGAAATTCCTACCCGAAAAAGGAGAGCCATTTTTCAAACGCTACTAAGTTACATTCAAAAATCCTTCCTAAATTTACATAAAAAGCCCTGATCTTAAGTATTTGACGCATTAACCTTTGTCTATCCGTTCGCGTAAATCGGATGGATATGAATATGAAACAGAACATTTTTTTTCTCGGACTGATGGTCTACTCCCTTGGAGCCCTAGCCCAAAGAGTGGTGCGGTTGGATACCTTTCAAACCGATCCTCAGACCTCACATATGTATTTGAACCTTGACCTACCCACCGGGGAGATACGGGTTCAGTCTTCTGGCATCTGTGGCACGAGTTATTCTGAACTCAGCGCCCCGGATTCACAGGTCTTACAACGAATCTACACCCATACCTCTCCAGGCGGCAATCAAATGAAAAAGGTGAGTCTGGAAATGACCCAACCGACTCGCGAGAAAAGTGAAGTAGCGATGCCCGGCGGCGCAACCTTACGCTTTGCAGAACAAGTGTCTGAAGTGAGCCTCTTGGAAGAAGAAGGGACCTTTCAAACCGCGTACCTGTTAGATCCCAGTTTTTCTACGGATTTGTACATCAACCTGGGCATGGGCAATTCTGAACTGGACCTTTCCGGGTTAAGCTTGCAAAATGTATCGGTCAATTCTGCTTTTTCTGACGTCTTCATCAACTACCAGGAACCCAATCAGGTGCGGATGAAAGAGTTGGAAGTCCACACCGCCAAAGCTGATATTGTATTGGAACAAGCAGAGATGGCAAACGCTGAATTGATCACCATTGAAAATGACATGGGGGCCACGGAATTGATCTTGGGAGAAAAGCGGTTGGCGCAGTCTACGATCTACCTGCAATGCGGGGTCGGAAGCTGTCATGTGAAAATTGCCGACGGGCAACCAGTACATTTGGTATTGCGCAGCGGCATGTTTGCCTCGGTTCAGGTGGGGGATGAATTCATCGAGCAAAAGAAAGGCGTCTTTGTCAACCAGTCCTATTTAGATCATGTAGATAAACAGGAAGCTACCCGAATCATCTGTGACATCGACTTTGGTCGCATTCAGATCTCCGAAACTCGTTGAGAACAGAGAGGTAGGAATCCGTGAGAAAATATATCTGCCCTCCGCTCTTTGAGTTGGAGGGTTTTGGCTTCATGTTCAGTCAGTTAATTCAGGTAGATCCTAGAAAAAACCGTTTCTTTGTCTTCTGCTTTGTAAGAAATCACTTCTTGCAAAGACTAACGGTACAAAAGCTCTCTATTCTCTCCCCATGAACCAATCTGATTTCCTATTAGACCTTCGGGCAATTACCAAGATTTACGCTGGTCACCGAGCCGTGCATGCTGTGTCTCTACATGTACCCCGTGGAAAAATCTATGGGCTGCTAGGGCCGAATGGAGCAGGCAAAACCTCCATCATTCGGATGATCACTGGGATCACGGCTCCTGACGAAGGGGAAATCTACTTCGATGGGAAGCCATTGGACCGGGAACACGTGCGTGCCATCGGTTATATGCCAGAAGAACGGGGCTTGTACAAAAAAGTAAAGGTGCTGGAGCAGATCACCTATCTGCTGAGCCTCAAAGGGATGCACCCCAAAGCCGCCAGAAGTACTGCCATCACTTGGTTGGATCGTCTTGGACTGAAAGATTGGGCCAAACGCAACACCAATGACCTCTCGAAAGGGATGCAGCAAAAGGTGCAGTTCATTTCGACGGTGGCCCATGAACCCAAACTGCTGATCCTGGATGAGCCATTTTCAGGCCTAGATCCAGTGAATGCGAAACTGATCGAGTCCGAGATCCTACGCTTGCGTGATAATGGGACCACCATCATTTTCTCTACTCACCGCATGGAACAGGTAGAGGAATTGTGTGATTACATTGGCCTGATGAACCATGGAGCGCTGATCTTGGAGGACGAAATCACCGAGGTGCGCAAGCAGTTCCAGCGCAATCAGTACCGCCTGGAATTCGTGGGCGATACCCAATGGTTGAAAGACTCCGGCCTTGATCTGGTGGACCTCAAGGGTACTTCCGCCTTGATTCAAATGACAGACGGACAGGAAACCAAGGCCCTGATGAGGCTGTTGCTCTCCAGTCCGCTGGAAATCCTGAAGGTAGAACTCTACCTCCCCCGCCTGAATGACATCTTCATCGAACTGGTCGGCAAAAATGCCCAACCGGTCATGCAATCTCCTGAAACCTTTGCTTAATCATTTTCCCCACAGAAGCCTCTACCTATGAATACCACCTGGCTGATTTTTCAACGCGAGTATTTGCACCTCGTCCGGAAAAAGACCTTCCTCCTCAGTACCTTCTTAGTTCCCATTGCACTGGCAGTGGTCTTTGGCATTCAGATTTATGCCGCGATGAACGTGGAGAAAGAAGATGTCACCTCCAGGATGCGGAAAACCTGAAATTCGAAGCTTCTATTCTTCCCAAGGATAGCCTGGAGGCCCGCATTCAGAAAGACAAGAACCTCATTTTGATGACGGTTGGGGAGTCGATTTTGGAAAAAAAGAACGGAACCGTAACTCTGCTGGCGTCTCAACCGCCTAGTCAGGCCCTGACCCGGCAGATCAAACGGAAAGTGGAGGATGCCACCCGGAAATACAAAAATGATCAGGCGGGTATTTCTCCGGAGCAATTGGATGCGGTCAGTTTTGAACTGGACGTAGAATCCAAGCAATTGACCGAATCCGGGGTGAAAGACTCGAATGAGACCCTGGCGATGATCGTAGGCTTTGCGGTTTCCATGCTGATGTACATGCTGATGGCGATCTATGGCGGAATTCTGATGCAGGGGATCATCGAAGAAAAATCCAATCGAATTGTGGAGGTCATCATTTCATCGGTCAAGCCGTTCAAGTTGCTCTTGGGCAAGACCTTGGCCATTGCCAGTGTAGGCATCACGCAATTCTTGTTGTGGACGGTTCTTTCAGGGGTTGTGCTGGTGGTCTTGTCCTTTGCTACGGCGGGCATGGTAGATCCTTCGGCCATCTCTCAACCAGGGATGGATGCCCAGGCCAGTCAGGCCATGGTCGAGGAGGTCATGGGCGATGTGCTCAATTTTGATTGGGCGACGCTCTTGTGGGCCTTTCCCCTTTACTTCCTCGGTGGATTCTTCCTCTACGGCTCCCTCATGGCAGCGGCTGGTTCCGCCGTGGATAATATTCAGGATGCCCAGCAGTTCACCTTCCCGATCACCGTGCCCATGTTGATCCCGATGATTCTCATTGGGAACATCGTCGCCAACCCAAACAGTACCCTGGCGATGGTGCTGTCTATGATTCCGTTTACCTCCCCGATGACCATGCTGGTCCGATTGTCGATGTCAACCGTACCTTGGTATCAGGTGCTGTTGTCGATTGTCTTGTTGATTGGCGGATTCTTGGCCTGCGTCTGGCTGGCGGCACGTATTTATCGTACGGGCGTCCTAATGTATGGCAAGAAGCCAACCTTCAAGGAGTTGTTCAAGTGGATCACGTATCGGAACTAAAATCCAACCCGAAATCAGTATATTTGACGGCTATTGAACGCGCACCTCATGGCCGAAAAAGACTGGAAACATCAATTGACTCATATCCTTGACCGCCTCAGCTTGCTGGAAGAAAAGTACGCAGGCATGGGGCAGGATATGCTGTCCTATCTCGATGGGTTGTATTACTCGAATGGGCTTACCTACTGGGATTATATTCATCTCGACAGCTTGCTGGGATTGCAACAGCCTCGGACCCCCTTCAAGGACGAGACAATTTTCATCGTGTACCATCAGATTTCGGAGTTGATGTTCAAGTTGGTCAAGCAAGAGTTGACCATTTTGACCTCTGGAAAGCTAGAGCCCAAAGAAGGGGAAATCTTCCCTGTACAGGAATGGTGCATGCGTCTCGATCGGGTTTGCAACTATTTCAAGCATCTCTGTAATTCCTTTGACATCATGCTCACGGGCATGGACAAGGATGAGATGAGAAAATTTCGGATGGCTCTATTGCCTGCCAGCGGCTTTCAATCGGTACAGTTTCGCCACATCGAAATCATGAGTACCAGCGTGGACAACCTGATCGGGGAAGAAGCCCCGACAGACGAGCACCTGGGCATCGAAGAATTATATCCTCGCCTATACTGGAAGCGGGGCGGCATTGACTTGGACACCAAAGAAAAGACCATCACCCTCCGGGCTTTTGAAAAGCGCTATGATGAACCGCTTATTCAAATGTTGCAGAAATTTGAGACCCGAAACCTCAATTATCTCCTCGGCCAGGCCCCTAAGGAAATCCGAGAACTCCCCGAATTGCGGGATCGGATGCGTTCCTTCGATCAATATGTCAACCTTTTCTGGAAACTGAGCCACCTCTCAGCGGCCTCCAAGCATTTGGTATCAGGCAATCAAGAAGTCGAAGAAGCTACCGGAGGCACCAACTGGCGAACCTTCTTACCTCCCAAATTTCAACGAATCATTTTCTTCCCAGGTCTTTGGACGGCAGAAGAAAAGAAAGAGTGGGGCAAGGCTGGTGTGATCAAGTATTTCCAGGCGGAAATCGCAAAACAGTGGATGAAGTAAAGCGCCCCCCTGTCCTGATTCCTCACCTCGCGTTGTTGGTGGTTACCTCGGTGTACGGGGCCAGTTATTTCATTTCCAAAGCGGTATTTGAAGCGGTACACCCCTTTGCTTTGGTCGTGATTCGATCGGTTTCGGTAACCATCATGATGTGGCTATTGGCTAGCTGGCGGGCTCCGAAAGAATCCATTCAAAACAAAGCGGATTGGGGCCGATTGGTTCTCTGTGGGTTATCGGGAGCCTCCATCAATCAATTGTTGTTTTACTTGGGCTTGTCTTTCACTTTTCAGGTCAATGCCTCCATTCTGATGACCTTCAGTCCCATTTTTGTGTTCATCACGGCTTTCTTCCTGAAAACAGAGCGACTGACGGGCCGCAAAATACTAGGACTGGTGCTCGCGGGAATCGGGGCGGTGCTGATCAGCCTGAACGGTCGGAGGCCGGAGTTGGGGATGGAAACCGTGTTGGGAGACGTCCTGGTTCTCATCAATGCTGCTTCTTATGGAGTGTATTTGGTTCTGGTTCAACCCTTGTTACGGCGGTATCACCTCTTGACAGTCATCAAGTGGGTATTTCTATTTGGCGCAGTGAACAACCTGATTTGGGGACTGCCTAGCTTTTTGGAAATAGAATGGGGAAGCTTGGGCCCTGACATCCTGGGAGGAATTGCCTTTGTAGTTCTGGGAGCGACATTTTTGGTCTTTTTACTCAACTCTTGGGCCTTACAATACGTACCTGCATCAGCAGTCAGCATATACATTTACTTGCAGCCTGTGATTGTTGCCATTGCGGCAGAGTTTCTAAAAATTGAGCGGTTAACCACCACAAAGTTGCTCCTAATTGGCCTGGTTATTATCGGGGTCTATGTAGCAACATACCGAAAAAAGAAACCACAAACAATTAGAAACTCCGCCTGAGGTGGCTTATCTTTACCCTAGCGATTCACACCAACCCAAGCACCCCATGCTACTCCAAAATTTCAGTGCCTAGGTACTGTGTTAATCTGGTATGCGAATGAAGGGAGCATTTGATCATCAAGACTACGAAGATTGGCGGGCGAAGAAAACTGCCAAGGAGTTTGAGCGGAAACTGCAGGACCAAGAGCTGTTTTATCTTGACTTGATTCAGGTAGAAGAGATCTACGTCTTTTATTTCCAATCCTGTCAGTATGACCGCGCCAGGAACTTGCTTCACTTCGCCTTGCAGACTCATCCGGCCAGTGCGGATTTATACTTCAAATTGGCCCAACTTGATCATGAGCAAAATCAATACGCTCAGGGGTTGAGGCAGATAGAAGAAGCACTGCTGCTATCGCCTATGGTGGTAGATTATGCATTATTTAAGGCAGAATTGCTTGCCCGACTGGATCGCTTCAGTGAGGCAGAAGAACTCTTGCTGGAATGGCAGGTCCTGGTAGATGAACCTGCGGCAATCCTCCTGCAATTGGGGAATCTTGCTCAGATCTGCGGCCTCCATGAGATCAGTGAACAATACTATCGCAAAAGTGTAGCCGCAGCCCCGGATGAACAAGATGCCTTGTTTGAATTGGCCTTCTTGTTGGAATCGATGGATCGGGTCAAAGAAGGGGTGCAGTTGTACGTGGATTTCCTGGAGGAATATCCTTATGCGGAGATGGTTTGGTACAACTTGGGCATCTTGTACCGAAAAATCGGCAATTACGAGAAAGCGTTGGAAGCCTTTGATTATGCATTGATCATTCAGGATGATCTGACTCAGGCATATCTCAACAAAGGCTTATTGCTCGTGGAGATGAACCGGACCAAAGAGGCGCTTCAAGCCTTTTTGGAAGCCAGCAGTGCCTTACCCAACGATGCCTACATTCTCTACTATGTCGGAGAATGCTTCGAAAACCTCGAATTGTTCCAGGAAGCCATCCGATACTATGGCAAAGCTTCTCGTTTAGACCCTGACTTTTTCGATGCCTGGGTTGGGCTTGGCTATTGCCTGGAGAAGAAAGAGAAATTTCTGGAAGCCATTCACTATTACGAGAAGGCTCAGCAGTTGGACGATGAACAGACCGACCTCTGCTTATCTTTGGCCATTTGTGAGTACAAATTGGGGAATCGGATGGCAGCTTTTCGCCAGTTGGAAAAAGCCATCAGTCTGAACCCACATGATATGGCGATTTGGCAGGATTGGTCCCAGATGCTGTTTGAATCAGGCAACCAGTCTGGAGCCATTACCTATCTGGAGGAAGCAATCAAAGTCAATCCTTCGCAGGTAGATTTATATTATCAGTGTGCGGCCTATTGCTTGAACCAGCAGGAGCGTGAAAAAGGACTTCTCTATCTGGAAAATGCCCTGATTCTGGATGCGGGGAAGCACTATATGCTGTATCACATCCAGCCTACCCTTCAACGAGATCCCCAAATCAACAGCCTGGTCAATGCCTATTCTGTGATCAATTGAGGAAGGGGGCAGCTTTTTACCCTCAATTTTTGGTTCTTGCGAAAAGGGGAAACCCAAAAAATTTCTACCTTTCTGCATGCACTGGAACCTCTTTGCCCCACGATATGCCTTGACCCTTTTGTTGATCATTGGGAGCCTACCATTTTCCCTTCACGCTCAGCACCAAAAAAATTGTGCTCACCTAGAGGCAGAAGCCTGGATGCAGGACGCCTATCCTAAGTGGCCAACCCGGCAGGAGTTCGAAGCGCACCTCTCCCGTGCCCAGTCGCAAACAGTCTTGCGCGATGATACCATTTATACCATTCCTGTCATCATCCACGTGGTTCATGATGGAGAGCCCGTAGGATTTGGTTACAACATTTCTCAAGAACAAATCCTGTCTCAGATCGAAGTGCTGAACGAAGATTACCGAAGAAAACCAGGCACCCCTGGATTCAACAGCAATCCAGTAGGAGCAGACATTCAAATAGAGTTTTGCTTGGCAGCGGTAGATCCAGAGGGGAATTTGTTGGAAGAGCTTGGTATTCACCGCATCAATCGCAACGACGAAAACTGGATAGATCCTCCTTTTAGTGTGGGCTTTGTCAAACAAGCCATGATGCCTTTGCATTTTTGGGACCCAGAGCGCTACATGAATGTGTGGTCCGTTCCCTTGGCGAATGACTTCCTCGGGTTTGCTCAGTTGCCCAACTTTTCGACCTTACCGGATCTCAACCCCAATCATGGACCTGCGGTCACCGACGGCGTAGTGATCACCCCAACCGCATTTGGGAGGGTGGGAAGTGTCGAAGAACCCTACAACCAGGGGCGGACCATGACCCATGAGGTGGGACACTGGTTGGGCTTGCTTCACATCTGGGGAGATGGGCCTTGTGGTACCGATGACAATTGTCCCGATACCCCAGAAGCCATTGATCCTCACTACGACTGTCCCGATGAACGAACGGAGGCTTGCGGAGATGCGAATTTCTATGAGAATTACATGGACTACACCGACGATGTCTGCATGAATCTCTTCACCAGTTGTCAGCGGAGTCGAATGCGGACGGTGATACAAGTTGGAGAACGAAGGGTCAGCCTGCTGAACTCGGACGTGTGTCAAGCCGACTTACCCCCGATCGCTGACTTTTCTGCTAATCGTCGGTTTGTTTGTGAACAAAGTACCGTTCGATTTAGCTCCCAATCCCGGAGCAATCCGACTGCCTGGGAATGGGAGTTTCCCGGAGGAAACCCGTCCTCCTCTTCCAATGAAAATCCCGCCGTTTCCTATGAAACAAGTGGTACCTATGACGTTCGATTGATTGTGAGCAATGCCTTTGGCGCAGACACCCTGGCGCAGACGGCCTTCATCAAAGTTGATTCCGTTGGCTCAGAAATCATCCTCAGCCAAACGTTTGAAACTGGCCTGGGTGATTGGACGGTGGACAATCCAGACGGGCAAATCACCTGGGAATTGGCGCAAGTCGCAGGAACGGACTCCGGAGAAATCGCCATCGGAATCAATCTGTACGAATACACCAATGCCAGAGCCCGCGACGGCTTGATTTCGCCCCTGCTGGATCTTTCTGGCTATGAAGGAGCGGTGCTGACTTTTCAGCATGCGTACCGACAGGGGACGCTGGCTGATCGCGATTCCCTTCTCGTACAAGTGTCCCAAAACGGGGGAGACTCCTATGCTAACACGGTGTTGAACGTAGCAGAAGATGGCAGCCGGAATTTTGCTACGAATGTCAACCTAAACGAATCCATGTCCCAGAGCGGGAGCGGGATTGGTGCTTTGGCAGCAATGATTGGGCGGATTGCTTTCGAATCAACCTGACTCCATTGGTAGGAGAAGAGGCATTCAAGATCAAGTTTGAAACGGTCAATGATTTCGGGAACAATTTGTACCTGGACAACATCAACTTGGAAGCCAGTTGCGTTGTCATTTGGGATGAACCCGCAGATTCGTCAGATGTGCCTTTCACCTTTACCCTCTACCCCAACCCCGGTTCTGATCTTTTCTACCTGAGAATTTTTCCAGAAGAGCAGGCGGAGTTGTCCCTACAACTGTTTGACACGCGGGGACGCGATGTCTATAGAGAAACGGTGGGATTGGTGGGAGAGCCTAGCGAACATGAAATGGATTTCAGTTCTATCAGCCGAGGCATCTATTTCCTTCGGATGAAATTGGGAGATGCCTACCGCACGACCAAGCTCGTCATTCGATAAGGGGAGCATCTAACTCTTGCGCGACTTGTTTTGCAGTTCCGGGAATGCTTTGGCCGTTGATTCGGGCAGTCGTTCCCGTTTCCAGGTAGAGGTCTGTTTCATTGTCAAGGCTTTCCCAGGCCGTCAGATGAAGCGATCCCGGGCCGAATTCTGGCTTCTTTTGATAGGCAGTGATCGCGATTTGGGCGTGTTGTACGTGCAATCGCTTGGCCTGCAATCGAGAAAGGTCTTTCACTGCTACCCCAAGGCGACTATGACTGATGGCTACCTGTTCGATTCGCAGTTGGGAGGCTTCTCCTACACTGATCCCTTTGTCCCCCGCCTGATCAATCTGGCAATTGGTGAGCAATACCTGACTCCCACTGAGGTCTACGGCGTCATTTCCGGTTTGAAGGAATCGACATCGGCTGAGGGTTCCTTCTCCGAAATCCACGTCCAGCGCATCCCCGGAAGAACCCATCCATTCACAAGCGGATAAAGAGAAGGGGGAACGAATCAGGTTCAGCGCATCTTCTCCCCTGGCATCTACCCAACTTACCCGCTGCATGTGAACTTCGCTTTCATAAAAGGTAACGCCTCCTGTCAAAGTCCATCGGGCTCCGGCAGGCGTAGCTAAGCCTTTGAAAACGACCTCCTCCAACTGAGAAACCGCATGGGCCTGAAAGACCGCCAATCCCCCGGTGCTAGTTGAATCTGCCGTTACCAAAATGGGGGCTTCCTCTGCCCCTTTCCACTGCAATGCCCCATAGCTAATCAAACAACCCGATCCGCTAAAATGAAGGTGGGTGCCGGGACCAGCAAACAGCGTTTCTTGTTCCCCGATGATGATGGGTTGGTGAATGATCCATTTTCCTGGAGACAGCAGCCAACCTCCCTTGGGGCTTCGTTGCAACATTGCCGGAAACTGCTGGGCATTCGGACGCTGTAATGGGGGTGGTAAATCTTGATCCAGGGACCTCTCCCAGGGAAGCACCGGTACGATACGGAAAGAATCTGCAATGCCCATCACCTGATAGGACACCTGGAGTTGCTGCCAGATGCTATCTGCGTTGGGCAGTCCAATTGGCCAGTCCATGGACAGGAGTTGGAGATCCGGTCCCCATTCTGGTAGATGGGTGGGCCGACTGGGAGCGAAAACGGCAGGAGTGGAAAGCGGAAATCTTTGTCCTTGCCAGTGGACTGCGGTGAGTTCCAGCGGCAAAAAGTGGAGGTTAGCAATGCCCAATTGCAGGTTCCCCTTGGTTTGCTCTCCTCGGTAGGCCAACAAACGAGGCTGGCGTGGGCGCAGATGCCATCGAATATAAGCGGCTTTGTTTCGGAGGCTGTGTTGATCAAATTGGTACACATCTGGACCATACCAAAACAAATGATCTGCTTGCGTAGGAAATTCCAGATGGACTTGCTGCCAGTGCTGTTCGAGACCAGGTTGGAGAGTACCTAGCAAGGAACCCACGTATGCCTCTTTGGATAGGCGATCTAGTTCCCGGGTGTAGGCTTGAAACAAAGCGGTATCCAGTTCTTCTGTTGGATAGAAGAAGCGTCGAAACCAGGGGCTATAATCATGGAAGTAAGGAATTTCAGGCTGATGAATCGCCCCTGCCAGCAGAAAAGGCTCTGGCGCTTGTTCTGGCTGAAAGTGTCCGTCATATCCGACGGGCTCCAACCGAGCAGTGATGGGATTGAAATAAAACCGCAGGTTTTTCCAAATGGCACCGTGTGGGACCGAAAGGAGGTCGCAGATCGCCAAAAAAGTAGCGGTCTTTTCCACGTCAAATACTTCCGAGGCCTTGAGCTTTCCCTGCTTGAATGCTTCCAATTGCTGAATCGCCAATTCAAGCTGAGGTCTTCGCAGAGAGTCGGTCCAGACAGAGGTCCGAAAAGGGGCAGCCCAACTGAGGTTGAGATTTTCGGCACTCAAACTCTCATCAAGTTTCAGGATCGGGCCTTCTCGAAATCGGCTGTTTTCGATTAGGTGTTTGTCAAAATGTTCCTCTAAGGCATATATTCCCAGGTCTTTTCCATTCAAGTTCAAGCGTACAAACTCATAGCGCAATGCGACGAGCCCTTCTTGCGCTAGTACCTGATGGAACATCCATTCGTGTAGGTAATTTCTGGCCCCTGCCCGATGTAGGGAAAAATGCTTCATCCCTGCCAAGCGATGGTCATCTTTGAGTTGAACCCGAAAAGACCACCGATGATGATGGGAAAAATGCACAAATCGATCGCCCTTGAGTCGTACCTTCCCAGCCAGCATCTGTTCCTGCCATTCCACATCCGCAGAGACATAGCGAAAACCCTGACCCAGCAATTCCTCTATGGCTTGAGCCCGATCCTCCGCGAGGATTTCCATTTCACTGTGCCCGATATGGAGATTCACCACGGGAATCTCGGTCCCAATTGCTTGCCCATGTTCGAGAAATTCATTCGGGAGCTGACTGATGGCCGTCTTCAATTGTTGGAATCGAATGGGGGCCAATTGTTTCAGTAGGACCAACAGAACGATGGTTCCTACTAGCCCCGTAGCGATCACCGTCAACACAATGATGCGGAGTTTGTGCCGAAAGCTCAGCCGCTGTTTTTCATTGGGGTAAGAAGCATCCTTGATTCTCATACCTCAGAAGGTGGGAATGGTTTTCTGATCGAGGAGACTGAAGCGATGATTGGGATACTGTTCTCTTAGTGCTGTTTTGATGTGGTGAAGTTGTCCCAGATCCTTGAGCTCTAGTTGAAAGCTCATCTCTGATTGCTCGGGAGATTCATCTACTCGTTTGAGGTGAAGGCTTTGACAATGCGATTCTAGGGTGGCAATGACAGATTCCAAATTCGGCGGGGAAGCTGGAAATTGTAACATCAGGATCAACGCTGGTGGTTCTTTTCTGGCGACCCATCGACTGCGTAGAATGACCACCGGAATCACCACGCCCATGGCTAAGATGGTTGCCCAGCGTTGTTCCGCGCCCATCCCCAGACCAATGGCAATACAGAGGAAGAGATAGACCAATTCTTCCGGTTCTTTGATGGCGGCTCGAAATCGAACTATGGAGAGGGCTCCTACTAATCCGAGGGATAAGGCAAGGGAAGACTTGACGATGGAAATGATGATGGCCGTGGTTAAGCCCAATAGGACAAATGTACGACTGAGGGAATCCCGAGAACTGAGGCTGCGGCCATAGGTTCGATAGAGCCATGCCAACAAGGAGCATAACAATACTGTCAGCAGCAGATCCAGCAGCAGCCCGGGTAGGAATACCGGCATGGAGGGCTGCCCAAAAAAATCCTGGAGTTGATCTTTCACCTGAACAAGGGCAATAGTTTTGGAACAAAAATCAGAGACCAGATGATCCCACAGAAGATGACACTCAATAAGACCGCTCCGGCAGCGACATCTTTGGCTTTCCCTGCAAGCGGGTGCTGCTCTGGAGAAGCCAAATCCACCACATATTCAATGGCAGAATTGATGGCCTCTGCGGTGATGACCAGAGCCATACAAATCAGGATGGCGCACCATTCCCAGGTTACAAGGCTCAGATACCACCCCAACCCGCTGATCACCCCAACCGCTAGGAGATGAATCTTGGCATGGGGAGTAGCCCGAAAAAAAGTAGCAATCCCTTGAAAAGCATAACCAAAGCTGCGAATGCGTCTGGAAACGTAAGCTATGATCTGATTCATAGGGGAAAGCTTGACTGAACTTTTCGTTGCATGAGAAGTTAACAGATACCAAATTTCATCAATCGGCAAGTTAGCATTCTAAATGAAATCGCTCCCTCTTATTCCATTGCAAATCATTCGCGGTTCAGAATCTGAAACCATTGAAGTGGAAGTGGGAAGCAACCTCAGGGAGGTCTTGTTGGCCAACGGCTATTCGCCTTACACTCGACTTACCCAACAATTCAATTGCGGCGGACGTGGCCTTTGCGCGACTTGCGGCGTATGGATTCTTCAAACAGAACCAGCCCCAACTCACTGGCATGATCGGTTGGCCAAACAATTTGGATACCCGCGGCTATCCTGCCAGATCTCCATCAATGAACCCATGACCGTCAGCATCCTGATGGACAAAGTCATCTGGGGAAAACGAATCCCTCCAAACAAAAACCGATCCGAGTAATCATACTCAGATCGGTTGGATCATTTGGAGAATTCAGGTCTAGCGATTGATTTGAATGCCAGTCTGAAAATATCCGAGTGGGTAGAGTTCATCCAGTTTTGGATTCTTTCTGATGAATGCCTGGTGGTCTGACCGCCAGCTGAGCAATTCAGGCATGTACATCGCGACCTCTCGGTTGCGATACAGGCTTTTGGCCTCTCTGGGATTGCTGGCCATCCAGCGAAGGTTTTTATGGAGCGCAAGGCTCACGGTAGGATGCGTTTCCAACCAAGCCTTATCGCGGTAGATTTTTTTAGCCAAATCCCCGTTTTCATACATCCAGACGAGGTTGCCAAAGAGCGTCTCGACCAGTTTGGGATTCTTTCTGAGGTAAGCAGCATCAGCCTGGGCCAACAATGGATATTCCCGAGCCAAGGCTCTGAGTTCTTTGCTGTTGAGCTGGTACTGATAAATGTTTTCTGATTTTACTCGCTTGAGCATTTCATTGAAGCTCAAGAGACCATCTTGGTTGATGTCTGCGAGTTCGAAGTTTCTCCCTTCCAGATAGTAACAAAACTCATCTGAGAAAGATTCCAACTCAGACCGAGCCAACAAAGCGTCATCGTTTTGATCTGTCAGCAAGAAGCGTTCTTCCAAAAACCAGAGACTCACTTCTTGAGTGGCAACTTGGTTCTGAGCTGCAAGAGAGTTGAACAAGAAAACGGACAGGAGCAGAGGAGAAAAGCGAAAAAAAGAGGAAATTTGCATGGGTTGAGTCAACCTGAATAAACCTGGGAAAAAAGAGATTCCTAGTAGGGAAGACGGGCTTGCAAAGATACAAGATCAGCAAGCCGATTCAAGGGGTAGCGTGTCTTATGTAAGAAATAACGGGCTTTTGGCTGAAACAGATGCATCTTTTTGTGAGGAAAATCCTCAATGGTTAATTTTGCTGTATCAACGGATCTTTTGAGGAGCGAGGGACAAAAAAAAGGAATGATCTGAAGACCATTCCTTGAGGGGAGTTGATTGCATGGGGGTCAGCTGGCTACCCTGGGGCTGCGTTTATCAACCGGGCTGCGCTGAGCGGCGGGAAGCAAATAATCTTTGGACTTGATGGGATTGCTGGACCAAATTTGTTGGCCAAGTTCACAAATGTGCTTCAGTGCATCTTTGATTTCCCATTCAATGTCTTGATTCCCGGCTAGTTGTTGTTCTTGGTCAAGCCTGTCTTCAAACGAATCGCATTTATGGGCCAGTGCTACAATAAAACTAGCGTTGATCCCATTTTTGGTGAACTCTGCAAGATCGCGGGCGGCACATACCATCTTTTCATTGCAGATGCGAATAAGTTCCCGCCGTCCCATTCCAGAGAACAAAGGCTTAACTTGAGATTCCATAAGCACAAAATTTGAGTGATTAGGTGAAACAGAGGACATAAAGACCCTGTCATTGGATAGCTACTCCAATGAAGCAAATAGCAGTTCTGAGAATTATCCTTTTGCTTGTACCCCGGTCGAGCTGATGTGGAAGTCTTCTATCCAGACGGCACTTAAACAAAAGTGGTTGTCTGTGAGCGCTTACCATATCGCTGAACTATACAAGTATACCTTTTTCCCAAACGAAAATCAACCCCTTTTTTTCTTCATATCAAGAAAATCTATTGCTTAGATTTTGGAAAAAAAAGGACCAGGTTTGCCCGGAATCTAGGGAAAATGTGCCGTCAGATTCTCGAAAGGCTGATTCTAAAACAGGATGACCCGTGTAACTATTTCGAGATTCGTGGGTCTTTTTTGACTGGTTTTCGTAAAAGGCATATATCTTTCCATTTCAATAAAATTTGGTGCTCCATCTATCAATTGGGGAATCTTCTTTTCTCAGGAAAAGCGATTAACTACAATGAAAGTATTGCTGTAAGTAAGAAGTGATAAAAGAAACAATATCAGGCAATAAACTGTCGTTCTCAGTTTGTATAATGTGAAAATAATTTTATTTTTGGGATATTTTGATTCCCTCCTTTTCCGAAAGTATTTTCCTTCTTTGTTGTCTTTTTTGATTCAAGTCCGATCATAATGAGTTTGAACCATTTCCGCCAGGTGATTTGCCTGTCAACCTTGATGTTGCTGAGTAGCTTGTTGTTTGCTCAAGTCAATCAGGGCAACATTTTCTATGAATCTACCGGAGAAGGACAAGTACTTGTCTGCGCCTGGAAGTCGATTCCGCTATTGGATGATCCCGGTTTAGGAGCCCGCCAAATCGGCAATGTGGTATTTGCTGAAGAAGTTCAGCACTTGGGCGAAGAAGCCCTTGTCAAAAGTGAAAGAAGAAACTATGTCTGGGTGCAGAGCGCAGAAGGTCGCCAGGGATGGGTAGACGAACACTACCTCGTAGAAGATGGAGGGGTCGTGGTATGCTTGAAAGAAACGAAAGCGTATGAACGCCCTGGTACCTACACTTCCTCTTTAGGGGAAAGTTTTCGAGAAGGAGAGATCGTGATCCTGACTGATTTTCAGGACAATTGGGTCAAGGTTACCAGTTACCAGAAAGAATTGTCCGGCTGGGTCGAAGGCTACAACAATGTGTCGGTAGATAAGGACGACATCTTGGCTGCAACCAATCTGGCCCAGGCGCTTGTCATCAACGATGCGACCCTTCGCCGACAAGAAATTGAAAAAATCACCACCAGTCGGGGCAATCTTACCCCAGAAATGATGGCCTTACTGAGACGGCAAGCCAATGCGCTAGGAAGCACCGCCAGTACCAATGCCAATCCTGCCCAACCAGCAGAAGTGTATTACGATCAATACTATACTCCAGGGGGCGAAGATGCCTATTCTCCGTATCGTCCAGGATCATCTACTCGTCCGACCACACCTTCACGCTCAGAACCCACCCCTACTCCTCAGACAGGTGCCACCAGAGCGGGTATCGTAGAAAAAGAAGTGATCGACATGACAACGGGCCGGACCTATATTCAGGTATTGGAGACCGGTTCTGTCCAGCCAGTAAAGAACAAAAAGGCCTCTGATATCTATTACTGCTATCACAAAAATATTCCGGTAGGTTCTACCGTCCTGTTGGAAATTCCCGGAAATCGGGGGTACGTCCCATTGAAGGTCATCGCCCCTCTCCGCAAAGACAATCCCAACATGATCGGACTGGGAGGCGAATTGATCAAGACCATTTTCGGCGTTGAGCAAGCCAAAGATCTGGGCAAAGTGACCATTGCCTATCCCAAATCCTGAGTCTATCATAAAGCGATTAGGCTTACAGGGATGAAATGCTGATTGAGGCATTTCATCCCTGTTTTTTTTCTCCTAAGTTTAGGGCATGAGCAAAGTGCAATTTGGCCTGATTGGGAAAAAACTCGGCCATAGTTTTTCTCGAAAGTATTTCACCGAGAAGTTTGAGGAGATTCAATACCCCGGAGAATATCAGCTATATGAATTGGCGTCGGTCGCGGAATTGCCAGAACTGATTCGACGGAATCCTCATCTTCGGGGGTTGAATGTTACGATTCCCTACAAATCAGAAGTGATCCCTTATATGGCCTCCCTTTCTCCAGAAGCGGAAGCCGTCGGTGCAGTCAATACGATCTTGATCGAGGGAGATCGCTGGACTGGCCATAATTCAGATGTATTTGGCTTTCGGACCTCTTTGCACAATCACCTGCCATCAAATCCTGAGGCATCGGCCCTGATTTTGGGAACAGGTGGCGCGGCAAAGGCAGTGGCCTACGTGTTGAAGAACATGAATTGGCGCTACCAAATGGTATCTCGCCATCCCGAAGGAGAAACCCAAATTAGCTATCAGGAACTGGAAACCCTGGATTGGCAAGCCTTTTCGGTGGTGATCAACACCACTCCTTTGGGGATGTATCCGAAGACCGAGGCCGCTCCGCCCCTCCCCTACCATCGCTTTTCTACGCAGCATCTTGCGTTTGATTTGATTTATAACCCGGCCGAAACCAGCTTCATGCGTCAGGCCGCCGAACAAGGAGCTCAATCGCTCAATGGCATGGAAATGCTGATTCTGCAAGCAGAACGATCCTGGGAGATCTGGCAAAGTAGAGGATAAGGTTCACAGAGGTAGCGCGAAGTTGCTTGAATCATTTACTCGATAAAATCTCTTGTCCGATTTCACAGTGGAGACAACGGTGGGGCTCACAGTAGGTGCGGTACAATTCGATGAGCCCTTGGGAATGCATGGCGTGCTGATGAGGAAATTTCAGGGAAGTCAGCGGGCGGGTATGTCGATTCAATTCCTTGGGAAAAGTCTGTAGGGTATTGGAAATTTCCTGCCACGGGTCCCCTTGATCAGATTTCTGGTGGAGTTGAATCCATCGCAGAGGCAGTAGTACATTGGTCAGAAGAATGCGTTTGTACATCTCGCCCAGTCTCTTTGGGGAGCCCTTCCCCGGAATTCCTACTCGGTAATGCGTATCCCAATAGTGCGAAGCCCGGATTTCCTTGGCTATGAACGCCTGCATCCCCTCCGGTTCCAGCAATTGCCCAAGCGGATAGCATTCAGTGATTACCTGGGCCATTTGAGCCAAGCGGATCGTGGGGAAGCCCGCTGGCCTCATGCGGGAAAATTTGAGGGCGAAGGGGGGACTGGCTGATAGGTCGTGTTTGGCACGCAGAAATTGCCATTCTGTTTGCAAGGCCTCCTGATACTCATCCTGTGCAGAACCACTGAGACAACCGCTGCCTCCCAATAAGACAGCTTCTAGCGCCAGAGGGCGGCTGCGATAGGAATTCAGGATCCGATAAGGAATGCGCTGACTCAGGTTTTCAAAAGCTGCCTGATTGACTGGTCCTCCTAGGTATCGCATCAATTGCTCCCACAGTACTTGGTCCCAATCCTGGACATTCTGCTTTAGCTGAAGGCGCATTTGCTGGGTCTTTTCCTGGAGGCGTCTCCGACTCAGTTCTTCCACCCATTGGGTTTTGATCGCTGCTGAGATATTGTCCTGCAATCCTTCACAAGGGATTTGGCGCTGGTTCAATTGAAGGTGATGATAGCGCCGTACTGCCTCTGCCGGAATTCTGCCTTCCAAGGAAAGCTCTGGGATATGGCTCCCGTCCGATCGCTGCGCCAATCGTTTTCCAGATTTCCCAACCACATGAAGCACCACCGCATCATAGGCTGGATCATGCTGATGCTTATGGCGATACCAATCTTCGCTATCCAAGTGAATTTCTACGTGCCCAAACCACTGCATGCCTCCGATTCGGAGCTGAGCATCTAAAAAATCAGGCCCGGCATCCTGGTTGTGAATGCCGGGCGAGATGATTTGAATGGATTGTCCGTCCGTTGTTTGGAGGGTGGAGAGCGAAAAGTGCAGACTTTTCCAAACCACGTGTAAAAAATCCTCCGGGAGTTGGCCAAATAGGGACATGGTTTACCGTCCCACCATTTTTTCAGGAATCACAATTTCGTCGAACTCCGTTGGGGTGAGATACCCGAGCTTGACAGCGGCCTTTTTTAAAGTGGTATTCTCCGCATAGGCAGTCTTGGCGATCTTAGCTGCCTTGTCGTACCCAATGTGAGTATTCAAGGCGGTAACCAGCATCAGGGAATTGTTGAGGTTTTCCCGAATTTGGAGGTAGTTGGGTTCAATGCCTTCTGCAAGATTCTTGCGGAAAGATTCGCAGCCATCTCCTAGCAAGCGAGCAGATTCTAGCACGTTGTACACCATGACGGGCTTGAATACATTCAACTGGAAATGACCGTGTGAGCCAGCAACGGCCACTGCGGTGTCATTCCCCATGACTTGGGCGCAAACCATGGTCAGGGCTTCTGCTTGAGTGGGGTTGACCTTGCCAGGCATGATGGAAGAACCAGGTTCATTGGCGGGAATGATGATCTCACCGATGCCACAACGAGGTCCAGAAGCCAGCAAACGGATGTTGTTGGCGATCGCCATGATGCTCACGGCCATGCGGCGCAGGGCGCCAGAGGTTTCCACCATGGCGTCATGGGCAGAAAGCGCCTCGAATTTGTTCTTGGCGGAGAGAAACGGATGGCCAGTCAGGTTGGCGATATGTCCCGCGACAGTTGTCGAATAGTTGGGGGGCGTATTGAGCCCTGTCCCGACCGCAGTCCCGCCAAGTGCCAATTCTGCCAGATGCTTCAGGCTAT
Organism: Bacteroidota bacterium; assembly: GCA_039033615.1. GTDB lineage: Bacteria > Bacteroidota > Bacteroidia > J057 > J057 > JBCCCJ01. The sequence continues at coordinate 3,488 of JBCCCJ010000002.1, read as the reverse complement.
GCTTGAGCGCTTCCAGACTATGATCCAATTGAGAGGCGTAGCCAGAAAACTCTTGGCCTACTGTCAGAGGGGTTGCATCCATCAGGTGGGTGCGTCCGATTTTGACCACTTCCATGAATTCCGCCGATTTTGCAGCGAGCACATCCCGGAGGGCCTGAACCTTGGGAATGGTTGCCTCCACAATCATCCGGTAGGCGGCTATGTGCATAGCCGTGGGGAAAGTGTCGTTGGAAGACTGGGACTTATTCACATCGTCATTGGGGTGGATGGGGCTTTTGCTGCCGATTTCTCCGCCGAGCAGTTCGATTGCCCGGTTGGCGACCACCTCATTGACATTCATGTTGGTCTGAGTGCCAGAGCCTGTTTGCCAGACGACCAGCGGAAATTGATCATCCAATTTGCCTGCAGAAATCTCGTCGCATACTTGGCTGATGACCTTGGCCTTTTCTTCTGGAAAATCGGTCAACTCCGCATTGGTGAGGGCCGCGGCTTTTTTCAATACCGCAAAGGCGTGAATTACTTCGATCGGCATCTTATGTTCACCGATTTTGAAGTTTTGGAGCGAACGTTGGGTCTGAGCCCCCCAGTATTTGTCAGCGGGGACTTGCACTTCTCCCATCGTGTCTTTTTCAATGCGAAAGCTTGCTTGACTCATGATGATTTGGGTAGGATGATTGGCCAAAAAAATGCCCTTCAAAGGTACGCCAGACCACAAGGATTCGCAAAAGAAATCGGGTGCTTGTTCGCAAACAAGCACCCAATCATTTGTCAAGAAGCAGGAAGACTTATTTCAGTTTTAGGTCGTAATAATCGCCATCTCGCAGGAAGCTCAACCACATTTCATCGTTGGTCAGACGGCGAATATCCATATAGAGCAGCCGAGTCTCCCCGGAAATAGGGTCTGGATCATCAAACGTGAGCTTGATCTGCCGATCCAAGCTGGTGAGTTCCCACTCGGCCCCGATTTCCACAAAATCCCCCCCGTTTAAGGTGGTCTGCCAACTCAGGCGTCCATTACTACTGAAGACCATGATATAGGTCAGAAAATCACTGGTTTCTTCAATGTCATTGCGAAAAACGGATTCTACCGTCCACTGATTGATGACCCGTTCTTCTCTAGAAGTCAAACTGAAGGTAGGTCCATCTTCATATCGACGACAGCCTGAGATGAAGATCAACCCAAGCAAGAACATGGCTACTGCCGTACCTGGAAAAGCTTTACCAAAAAACGTCATAAGTGTTGATTTGAGATCGGAGAACAAAGGTATGATTTTCGGATGAGTTAGCAGATGTATGTATTATAACGTAATTTGTGCTAAAGACCCTACTGTATGTCAGAAGAAATTCTCAGCAAAATTTACAAGTTTTGCACTTATCAAGAACGTTGCCGAAGCGAAGTTCGTCGAAAGTTGCTCAAGCTTGGTGCCGAGGAAGCGGAAATAGATCAGATGTTGGCGCACTTGGAAGCAGAGAACTTCTTGAACGAGGTCCGCTTTGCGACCGCATTTACCCGTGGAAAATTCATCTACAAAAAATGGGGGCGCCAGAAAATTCGCTATGAACTTCGCCAGAAACAGGTGCCCAATGAATTGATAGAGGCCGCGATAGAGGAGGAAATTGACGATGAATCTTACGCCATTTCTATGCGGAAGTTGATGCGACCCCGGATCAAAAAGTTGACGGGTAAGTCCATCATGGAGAAGAAAAGTGAACTGTCCCGCTTTTTGGTGATGAAAGGCTATGAAAGCGGATTGATGAGTGAAACCATTGAGGCGTTCCTGAAAGAAGAAGACCCGGATTTAACGGCCTGATTTCGCAAGATTTGCGTGGGGAGATCATTTCATTTGCCATCGCTGCTGTGTATGTTTGACACAACACAAAGACGATTCTACTTTTTATGGCTTTATCTCATCTTCCGCTCTCGGGGAACTACCCCTATCACTCTATCGAACAACTGCTAGAGCGGTTACACCAGGCTTCGTCTTTGTTCCCAACCTTTGTCCACCAATCTGCCTATTTGTTGACACGAGAAGGGCCCGGTGCCTACGGGATGAATCCGGATGAATTGGCCATGAAAATGAAACAGGCAGGAGAGGCGGTCCAGCAGGTGGCTTGCTGGGTGTGCCAATCTAACGGAGAAGGAATTTGGGTGCGCTTGAATCTGGTAGATCCCCTGCATCCGGAAGGCCGTTTCCTCATCTCTACCAATGATCCGGGGTTGGGAAGGCGATTGCGGGCGGTACTCCTGAATGAACCGGAATTGGCTACTCCTCAACGCCTAGAAGAGGCGAATGCTTCTGCTCAAGGAAGCAATTTCTCTCAGGGACCAGCCTGGGAAGTGCAATTTTCAGAACCGACCAAGACCTCTTACCATCAGCCAACCATTCGACTTTCTGATGGCTTTCACTTCTCGCCTCAGATGGAGTTTGAGGATTTGGTGAAGCTGACGGATGAACTGTCTCAGCGATATTTAGGGGGCGCTCTGTTTTACCTAAAGCTGGAGACCAGCGATGGGGATTATTACCACGATCTGAGCCCCCACGAGTTGCGCTACTTCTTTGAACGGCGGCGGGAAAAATTGTGGTTGCTACATCTGGAGAGCGAATCTACGGATGGGCAAAGTGTATATTTTCGGTTCTGGTTTCATCCTTTATTATTCAGTCCCAATGCCTTGGTGTACATCACCTCTTATCAGGCGGATGAAATCCTGACCAGTCTGCATCAGGCGATTTCCATTGCTCCGCCTTCCCCTACGGAACCCCTCAGTTTTCACCACACCTACGAAGTGGATCGGACTGCCTTTCAGATATTTCCCGTGAGTCAGTTCATCTGGGAATTGAGCCGAAAAGCGCTTTATGGGATTCCGCCCGTGGTATTCATGGGTGCCCGTGATGGCTTGAGTTATACGGGCTTGAGTTTGTACCAACTTCGCCAACTGTATCCCACCTACGAGTCAAAAGTGTCGGTCCTTTCTTTTGGGATCAATCGGTTGGTGACAGGGCAAAGCATCAGTTTGATGGCGGAATTCATCCCTGATTCGACCCAGGTGAGGATCCATCTCAGCATGATGTGGGGTGACGAAACCATTCACCAACAAGTCCGACAGCAAGTCGAGAAATTTTTGGGTGTTTCTTCTGGAATTACCGCCCCCACCCCGGTTTCTGAGGCTGGACCACTGATAGAAGGAATCGTTTCCCTGCCTTGGGAGCGGGCCTGGTCAGAAGATGTCTGGCATGCCCTCGAAGTGCTGGGAGAAGAACGGGCCATTCAGTTTCAAGCCTTGGTACCCTCTGAACCCCACAAAGCTTGGGAAGAAATGCTCAAAGGCCTCATGAAGGCCGATCATTGGATTGTGGAAGTTACCGATCCCCAACCAGAGCGGTGGTTTCACTTGGGAATCGCTCGCTCATTGGGCAAAAAAGTCATCCTGCTCATCAAGGAACCTCATCTCCCTCCACCAGAATATCTGGCCTTCCCTTGCGTGCGAT
>JBCCCJ010000001.1:0-24765 GCA_039033615.1 Bacteroidota bacterium | reverse complement strand
GGAAGAGGTAGTATTGGCCATCCCAGCAGAAGCATTTCAGCAAGCGGATGGTACGCCAGTGAGCGGAGAGCTGGAATTGAAGGTTCGACTATTGGACAACCCCGCTGATCTGTTTCTGAGTGGACGAATGATGAATCAGGAGCAACAAAGCTGGACCGCTCCTCTGATGCTGGAAGTCTTGGCCAGTCAGAATGGCTCGGCAGTGAGTTTGTCTCAGCCAATGGAGGTCCGCTACCTGAATTGTCAAATGGGAGAAAGTGCTCAATGGGCAACCCTCTCTGAAGCCGATGGAAACTGGCAGCTCCTGCCCTTGCCGGAAGCCGAAGTGAATTGGTTGGCGCCAGATGAATCCCTCATTGGTCCGAGACCAGCAGCGCCGGAGTGGCTGGCCATGGACAACCCTGATGAACTCGTCCCCAAATCTATGGGTATGCTCCCGCAGAAGCCTGGTAAACCCTTCGGAGTGAAGGTGAAAAACCTGGCGAACTATCCACAGTTCCGGGGCTATGAACAAATGTACTGGGAGTACCTGGAAGGGGCAGGCTCGGCCAATCCCTGGGAAGAAGGCTTGATTGGACAAGGTCAAGGGTGGGAAGATGTACGGGTTCGCCCCAAGACTGATCGCAATTCGTATGAACTTCGCTTCGGTCGCAAAACGGATTCCGGCCTGGAATTCAAGATCGTGGAGGCCTTACCCATGTTTGAAGCTCGCTCCCAAGCAGAAGCCGATCAACTCTACCAAAAGCGATATCGGGAATACCGGGAAGCCGTAGCGGCGCGAGAAGCGGCGCTTCAGCAAGATCAGGCCCTTCAGGCTGAGCAAGTGGCCGAATTGAAGGCCTATGAGGAAGCCGTCGCAGCTTGGGAAGCCGCTAGTCAGGATTCAGTACAAGTCTGTGAGCAGATCGTGCCATTTCAGCAACTAGGTTTGGTAGGAATTGGACTCCCCACGGAATTGGATTTGTCTGGACAGACATTGACCTTCCTTCAGCCGGATGGAGAAAGCTTGGATGCCAGCTTGATGGTCGGCCATCTCTACTTCACCTTTGAAGGAGCAGGTACATTTTGGCAGGCTCCGGTCGAAGCGGAACAGGTATTGTTACCGGAACAACAAGGGCCGTTGATCTTGTGGTTGGGGCATCCCGATCAAGGAATATGGCGGGCATATTGGGAAGCCGGGCAGACCGAAGTGGTCTTCGAAGCCTTACCGGAGTTTGAAGTGCCCCAAAGCTGGTTGGTGGCTCCGTTGGCTGGGAAAAAATCAGAACTCAATTGATTATTTGACCGTAAACGCAGATATTCATTATTCATCTTTTCCCCCTTATAGGAACGCTGAGGAAATCACACACCAGAGCTTGGGCAGAGATTTTGTGCAAATTCAAGGAAGAAAAACCGAGCCTAGCGAGCTAGGTGAGGATTCTCTGACCTAGGATTCGTGCAAAAGGTCAAGCAAGAATGTAGGGTCATTTTTGAAGCGTTCCTTAGATTAATCGGAAGAATAAACGTTTCGTTCTGACGAATAGCAGGGTCCTCTCCTTTTTCTCCATCCGGTTCTCATGAGCTGAATGGCAAGCACACCCATGAACTGATTTCAACCGCCAGACCTTCTATCCTTCTCACTTTCTCATTCTATCCAACTACAGGTATTATGAATCTGAAATCTTTGCTTTGGGCCATCGTCGCAATGGGCTTCCTGAGTGCTTGTGCGCCAGACGCCACTGAAGAATCTGCCCAATTGGATTCCACTCCAGCTATCCAGGTAGCTGATATCGGAATCAATCCTCCCCTGGAAAACGTTCAGGTCCCCATACAACGCTTCACCGTCGAAGCCAGCGAAGGGACGGAATTGACCCTCGAAAATGGCACCTCTATCCGCATCCCTGCTGGAGTGTTGGTGGACGCCAACAATCAACCCGTTCAGGGAAAAGTGGACCTCAGCTACCGGGAGTTTCATGATGCGGCTGATATTCTGATGAGTGGCATCCCCATGCAATATGACTCTGCTGGTCAGACCTTTGTCTTTCAGACCGCAGGCATGGTGGAGATCCGCGCCAACCAGAATGGACGGCCTGTCTTCATCGCCGAAGGCAAAGCCATTGATCTCGACCTGAATTCCTACGTGCCTGAACATGGCTACAACCTCTATCAGTTGGACGAGGAAACGCAAAACTGGTCGTACCTGGAAACTTCCCAAGCCGAGAGCGTCATGGACCCCAGCCAAGGGGAAGAAATGGATTGGGCTTCCGACCCAGAAATCGCTGCCATCATGGAATTGGCAGAAGAAGAAATTCCGGCTGAACCCTATGAACCCAAGAAGTTGGCAGAAGATGCCACGCCTTTTGATTTTGATGCAGACTACTCTCAATTCCCTGCTTTGGCACCCTATAAAGAACTGGTGTGGCAATATGCCCAAATCGAGGAAGAGGGTTATGTGAATCCCAATACTGCCGAATGGATTTTTGGCGAAGTATGGGCCAATGTCAGTGTGCAACAACACCCCAAGCGGAATGGCATCTTTTACTTCACCCTGCGCAACAAGGAGAAGGAAGCCAAAATGCTGGTAACTCCGGTAGTGGAAGAAGAAAATTATGCTCAGACCCAGGAGCTATTTGCAGAATTGCGCCGCAAGCAAGAGCAGCGTCGCCAGGAAATTCTCGCGGCTCGGGAGCGGATGAGAACGCAGCGCCAATTGGCAGCCAAGCGTCAGCGCATCGAGCGGGCTTTCCAGATCAGTTCCTTTGGCATCTACAACTGTGATCGCCTGTGGAATCGTCCCCAGATGGTATTGGCGGCAGATTTTCGCTTCGACGAATTCGAGATTCCGGTGGACCCTAGCATCATCGAACAGGTATATCTGGTCATGCCCGAGGATAATGCAGTCATTCCCTATGCCCGTGGGGGTAGCTGGAATGGCTGGAGCCAGTTCAAATATGCTCCTAACACCAAGAACATGATCTTTGCTTTCCTCCCAGGCAACGAAGTTGCAGTGTTCTCTGTGGAAGATTTTGCAGAGCAAAAACCAAGTGGAGACTTTGTTTTCCAGATGAAGGAAGCGGGCACCACCATCACTTCTCCGGCTGACCTCCGCGCACTCATCGTATCGGCAGGCTAACTGCCCTGATCCTGATTTGATCTCCCAAGCAGAGAGGCGAAGCTTCAGAGTAGATTCTGACGCCTCTCCTCTCTGCTATATGTTGTTGCCATGAGTCCTTTACCGCCCGCACTGCCCCACCACAAGGGAGTGATCTCCGGTTCTGCTTCCTGAATCATTTTCCTCCCCCTACCCCCTCCAAAGGGGGAAATCTGCGATTTAAACCCCGTTCTCTGCCCCCGATCCCTGATTATGCGACTCCTTGCTTACGCTCTTCTCTTATTCTTCTGTCCGGCATCTGCATTGGCTCAGCTCTATGAAATCAAAGCCAACAATCAATGGGGCTTGATGGACCGAACCGGGCGGGTCGTGTTGGAACCAACCTTTGACTATCTCTATCCCTCGGAGGATTCCCGTTACTTCCTTACCCAAAAGGGAGGCAAAACGGGCCTGTACCACATCGACCTGGGGGAAATTCTTCCCCCCAAATACGATCAGATTTTCCTCGAACCCGATGATGAGCGTAGCCTCAAAATTGTCATCGAAGGGAAATATGGCCTCCTTCGCCCCGAAGACAACCAAAACATTCCCGCTGAGTACGATGCAATTGACCTCCTGTTTCCTGGCTGTGTAAGCCTGCGAAAAGGAAAGCGGTGGGGACTTCGCCACCTGACCAATGAGTGGTCCTTACCTGTGAAATACCGGAGGATTTTTTACCTAAAAAAAGCAGCAGAAACCCTCATCGTTGGGCTAGACCTTGAGGGGCGATCTCATGTTTGGAATCAGCAGGGAGAACGCCTGATCGAAGCCGCACCCGTCCACATCAAACGTTGGAGTCAGGGCGTTTTTTTGTATCAGGATCGAAACAACTGGGGCATATTGGGGAAAGGAAATACGCCCGTTACGCCGGCTGCTTATGACCATTTGCTTCCCCTGGGGCCATTTTTCAAAGCTCGCGCCAATGTTCGCTGGGGCATATTGTCGCCCCAAGGAGATACCCTGCTGGATTTTGCCTACCGCAATATTCGCATAGACACCAGTGGACACATTTGGTTTTCGGATGGAGAAAGGTGGGGACTCCTATCGCCAGAAGGGGAACCCGTTTTTCCCCCGACCTATGATGCGCCAGGATTTTTTGAAGGTCCGGTCTCCCGCATCCGAAATACGGAGGCATACGGTGTCATCAATCGACAGGGAGATACCATCGTACCGCTGGAATACGAATTCCTCCAGATTTATCCGGGCATGGTACGGGCCTACAAGGACACCAGTATGAAACAGTTTCGTTTCGACGAAGCAGGGAACCCCATTCGGAGGCGAAAGCTCATCATTGCCGAAAGTGCCTCGGCTTACAAATTTTTGCGTACCCGCTCCGAAAGCAGTCAGCGAGACCTGTATCAGGAATATGGGTGGTTTCAGCGCCGGGGGAAATGGGGCATTCGCGATACCATTGTTGGACGTCTGCGCCTCAAGCCACGCTATGACTCGGTTCGGGTGTATCCCCAACACGAATTCAGCATCGTGGGCCTCAACACCAGGTATCCAAGCCGGGCCCGCTACGGCTTGTTCCATCATCGCAGCGTGAATCTCATGTTTTCTGTCAGCTATGAGCAAATGATGGTGGAGGATTTGGAGCGAAGTAATTTTCTCCGGGCCAAACTTCCCTCATCCGTGTATGAGCTGCTGGATCCATATGGAAGACGGGGGCGCGGTCCTGGCGAAATATCCCTAGCCTTCGACGGCCAGCGTTTTGTGAATGCGATCTCTGCTCCCAGCGACAGCATCTACCGCTTTCAGGTGGGAAGGAAGCTCAAAGAACCCCTCACTTCCGACCAATTGACGGACGAAGGGGCCTTGCGCAACATCAACGGACGGTGGGGCCTCATTTTACCCAATGGAGAACGCAGAATCACCAGCGCGAGCTATATCGGACCGTTTTCTGATGGGGCTGCCGCCTTCCGAACCAATGAATTGTGGGGGCTGCTGGGCGACCAAGGAAAAGAACTGCTGCCAGCGCAATATATGAATCTCATCGATCATGGATTGGAGTCCCCTCTATTAATTTCCCACCTACACGGTTACAAATTCACCTTCCTAGACATCGAAGGGAAGTTTCTCTTTGAAAAGCTCTCTGATTCCTTGGCGGAGGGGGGGCAGCAGCGCTATGTGAATGCGGTCGGAACCTTTCAGGAAGGGAAACTGCCAGTCAGGTTGGGAAAGCTGTGGGGCTTCATGGATGAAAAAGGAGCAGTCATCATCCCCCCGACTTTCGCCGCGGTTCAGCCTTTTGCCGAAGGATTGGCCCCCGTAAAAGTGCGACGGAATTGGGGATTCATCGACCAGCGAGGGGAGTCGCAGATCAAAAATCGCTATCGAAGGGTCCGGACCTTTCAAGAAGGCTGGGCAGCTGCTCGAAAAGGAAAGCGTTGGGGCTACCTCAATGCGCAAGGCAAATGGGCCGTCAAAGCCCGATACATCAATATCGAAGATCGCAAAAATGGGCTGGCGATTGTGCGCAAAAAGAAAATGGGCCTCCTAGATGCCGATGGGAGCTATTTGCTCAAACCCAAATATCAACGAATCGAACGCCGAGCCGATTGGATCTACGTCAAAGGGCAGAATCAGCAAGGCTATCTGGATGCCGAAGGCGAGTGGGCAATCCCGATGGGCAACCACCGCTTGGGAGGAGTAGGAGAGGGAAAGGTCCCGTTTCAGCAAGACCAACAATGGGGCTATCTCCAACGCGGGGGAGAAGTGTTGATCGAACCAAGCTATCGGTCGGCAGAACCTTTTTCAGAAGGCTTGGCTGCGGTCCGCAAAGACCGCAAATGGGGCTACCTCAACGAGCAGGACAAGGTTGCCATCCGCTTTCGATACGCTCGGGCGGGTGCGTTCCAACAGGGAGTCGCCATCGTCGGAGCCGGAAAACCGCTTCGCTATGGCCTGATCAATCAAGCAGGCGACACCCTCATCCCTCTGGAATATGAGCGCATCGAATGGGTCTCGGAGCAATGGCTCGGTTGCCGCACCCGTGATCCCGAAACCAAACGCCAAACCTGGGAATACCGCGATCGATTTGGGGTGCCTCGCGCCAACCAACGCTTTGAATCTGTCCAGAAATACCCTCGAACCCGATTCGCTACCGCTAGCCTGGAAGGGATGACCATCGTCCTGGATCCCATAGGAACGCCCATTGTGGTGCCTGGCTTTGACCGAATCTCCGCCATCAGTTCGGAAGTCATCGTGGGGGCCTCCCAAAAGCTGTGTGGTCTGGTCAACCGAAAAGGGGAAATTGTCCTCCCCCCTACCTACGAGCACATCCGTTTTCGCAATGGCTTGTACCAAGTGATCCACCACAATCAGGTCGGCTACCTCAACGAACAATTGCAATGGGTTCGCCTGCTGAGTGAATGAATATGTCTCTAGTTATGCCTCATCTGTTTCGAAGCTGGCTGTGCTTCTCGCTGGTCTCATTTCCCCTGCTTGTTCAGGCCCAATTGTTCGAAATCAAATCGGGCGATCGGTGGGGATTCATCAATTCCTCCGGCGAGGAAGTGGTTCCTCCGACCTTTGATTTCATCTACAGTAGCGAAGACTATTCCGATCAAGAAGCGGGCTATTTCGCGTTTCTCCAGGATGGGAAGATGGGCATGTATCATCAGGATCGCGGCATTGTTGTCCCCCCCCAATATGATCGGCTTCGGGTCCATCTTTCAGAAGCGTTAGGCGGATACATTGAAATCCAGCTAGATGGGAAAATTGGTCTGCTGGATACCCTGGGGACGGAATTGATTGCGCCTCGATTTACGGCAATTCGGGCTTTGCGATCTCAGGTATATAGCTGTCAAGAGAATGGAAATTGGGGCGTATGGGCACCAGAGTTGGGGTTCTCCATTCCGGCAGAATACGAAGATTTTCGGGTGTATCTGGATAGTTTCATCGTTGGCTGGCAAGGCGATTGGTACTCCGCTTGGAATCCTCAAGGGGAGCCTATCGTGCAAAACCTGGAAGCCAGCATTCGTTTTTTGACGCCTTGGACCCTCGCTTACCAGGACCCCCTGCCCGATAGCCTGCGCAACCAATGGGAGATTGCAGCAGATTCTATCGCTCAACTGAACGGAACTGCTCCAGAAGTCCCCGAATTGTTAGAGGGCTTATTGGATTCCACTGGGCAGGTGATTACCCCACCCATTTTTGATACTACCTGGATAGATCGCGGGTATCTGTATGTTCAGCGAAGCATCGGCCGAGATACCAACCTTGGGTTGTACAGTTTGAAGGGAACTCAATTCCTGGAAGCCGAGTATGCCAACCTTCACATTGATCGGACCCGCCGCATCTGGATGGAAGAAAATTTCAGATGGGGCATTATGGACCAAAAAGGAAATTGGCTGAGTGAGATCGAATGGAATAGCAAGGGCAATTTCCAGGGGAATGCCGCGGTGGTTAGAAAAGACCGACGCATGGGCGTCATCAATCAGTTTGGAGAAAAGGTGGTTGAACCCATTTATCGAGAGGTGAAACTATTGGGCAGGACTGCTTTGGTATGGAATGACACCCTGTGGAAACAAGTCCCGTTGACAGAAGAAGGCCTTCTTGCTTTCCGTCGAAGGTTGATTGTCCAGAAGAAAACAGACGAAGACTTAGCAGAAATCGAGGAAGACCTCAGCCTGGACCAGGAAGTTGATCCCCGCGATTATGGGTGGTTTCTCAACCGTCGAAGACTCTGGGGATGGCGAGATTCCAGCCGACGAGTACGGATTCGACCTGAGTATAGCGACGTATTCGTATATCCCGAATTAGGCCTTACCATGGCGATTTTTGAGCCTGGCAAGGTGGAGAATCGCCAGTGTGCCTTGGTGGATCATCGGCAAGGCCGCTTATTGGTCCGGCCCGATCAATACATCAACGTCATCTACATGGATGATTTTGCCAGTTCGCGGGTGGCCAGGGCTCAGTTCGTTACCGGAGCCTTTACCCTGATTGATCGCCGGGGCTCGATTTTTCCCATCAAAAAAACCGCCTTCATCGGACCCATGGTAGATGGCATTGCCTCTGCCTGTCAATCCATGATTTACCTTCCTCTCCCCAAAGTGGTGAGTGGCAAGCCCGAGGTTCAAACGGCCTATCGCGCTCAATGGGGCTACCTCACCGAATGGGGACAATGGGGCCTCCCGGCGAAGTATGAAGCAGTGAAACCATTTTCCAATGGGTTTGGGGCGTTCCAATTCAAAGGCAAATGGGGAGCTGTGGATACCAGTTTTGAGGAAATGATCCCCCCAATGTATGATGCCATTCTCGCTTCCGGTCCGGCAGAGCAAGCCAGTGATTCCGCAGATACCACTCGTATGATCATTGTTCAGCAGCGGCAAAAGAAGATTTTCTACCTGGATATGACGGGCAACGTGCAGTTTTCCCGCCTCTATGAGGAGAGTCAGGATTTTGAAGGGGGCTTGGTGGCCGTCAAGTACGCGGGCAAATGGGGTTATTTGGATCAGGTCGGTAAGCTGGTGGTTCAGCCGCAGTTTGATCGGGCGGGCAGCTTTGTGGATGGGCTGGCGCGGGTACGGCGCCGCATGCGATGGGGCTACATTGATCCGAAGGGAGAATATCAGATCGAGCCCATCTACCACCAGGCTGGAGATTTTGTAGATGGGATCGCCCGCGTCAAAATCAAAGGCAAATATGGCTTCTTGAACCGAACGGGAGCCTGGCACATCCGACCTCGTTTTCAGCGGGCGGAAGATTTTTATCAGGGGCGGGCCATCGCACGCGGCGCTGGGTGGAAAGGCGTGATTGATACCGATGGGAATTGGCTCATCCCCGCTCGCTACGCCGGGGTGTGGAGAAGAGGCGAGTTTTTTCGGGTGAAGCGAAAAGGCCTATATGGCTACTTCAATCTGGCGGGAGAGCCCGTCCTGGAACCCCGCTATCGCCTGATCAGTGAGCGATTTGTAGCAGGGCGCTCTCGCATCCTCCAGCAAAGTGGCTGGGGCATCATCGACACCAATTTTCAGATCATCGCTCCGCCTACTTTCCAACGGGTTCGCCCTTACAAACACAGCATGGCCGCCGTCAAAAGCCAGGGCAAATGGGGCTTGTTGAACCTGGAGGGGGATACCATTCTGCCGATGAAATTCGATGACTTGGTGGTGCTAGATTACGCCAAGGTCAAGGTCTTGAACAAGAAACGGGAGCGTTGGGAAGTGCTGGACCTCAGAAGTCAGATGCCCCCTCGCCCCCTTGCAACAGTAGAAGCGCCAGACTTGTCCGAGGAACTACAAGAAATCTTTGGCTATGACGAAGTCCATCCCCCGAGTGAAGACATGGTCGTTGCTACCTGCAATCAATTGCTAGGCTTGGTCAATGAACGGGGAGAAGTCCTCTTTTCGCCCATGTTTGAACAAATTCACTATCGAGACGGCCTCTATCAGGTCATCTTGGATGGCAACATTGGCTACCTCAATTCCCAAGGCACATGGGTCTATCCCATTCCGCTCAACCGATAACTCTTACGCATGTCCATGAATCGGATCCTTTGTTACTTGCTTGTCTGTTGCTGTCTGCCATGTTGGGCCCAGGCGCAACTCTTCGAAATTCAATCGGATGGCCGCTGGGGCTTCATGGACCGATTGGGGCAAGTGGTGGTGCCACCTCAGTATGATTTCATGTATCCAGCCATTCCCGACAGCGCCACCTCCGGCCTGTTCCTCATCCAACAAGCGGATCACCTGGGGCTGTATCAGCAAGGGAAAGGGGAAATTCTGGCCCCGATCTATCATGCGCTTTCTTTGGTGGAGGCCCATGGGGAATATGTGATTCGATACCAGGAAAATGGATGGGTGGGCATGAGAAGAATAGATACCAGTCAGGTATTTCCCGCTCAGTACCAAGATTTGCTTCCCTTGCAGGATCGCTTTTTCGGCATGAAACAGCAGAACTATTGGGGCTTGATCCAGGCAGGAAAAGCCCCGGTGATTCTCCCGCGTTTTTTCTCTATTGAGCAGTTCAAAGCGGGACTATTGGTAGGGGCAGTAGAGCAAGGGTTTGAAGTCTGGGATACCCTGGGCCAGCAGCACCTAAGCGGATTGGCCAGTCTGCCTAGAATCATGGGGTCAGATCTCCTGATGATACCGGGGGAACAGGACCAACAGCGTTTGATCCGCTTGGATAGCTCCGAAGTGCTGCCTTTGGGCAACTGGAGCCTGGCAGAAAGCGGCGACTATCTATTGGTGGAAGACAATTCTTTGTATGGCCTGCTCCATGAGGATGGCAGAATGATCGCTGACCTTCGCTATCGCCAAATTGTGCCAGAAGAACACGACCTATTCTGGATGCAGGAAGATCGCTTATGGGGACTGATGGACAGCAGTGGGAGTTGGCGAATCGAACCGACCTTTACCCGCCGGGGACTTTTTGAAGGAGCAGTGGGCAAGGTCGTGGTAGAAGGGAAAACCGCTCTGATCAACCAATTTGGAGACTTCCTATCTGACCTAGATTGCGATCGAATCGAAATCTATCCAGGAGTGGCTCGCATCCTGAAAGACGATATCTGGACCCAGATCGCATATGACAAACAAGGTCGCTTTGTGCCTAGAAAGCGACTCTTGATTCGCCAGCAACAGACCAAGACCGATACCTCCCAGATAGCAATCCTTTCTGATTCGATCGCTTCGAAATTTTGGGAGAGTGATCCTCGACAAGTTGGCTGGGAAAGGCGAATTGTAGATGCCATGTCAATGCTGCAACCAGAGGATACCATCCGTTGGGTGTGGACAGATAGCGTGGGAGACAGCCTCCGCTACGGGCCAACCTTTCACGAGGTCTATCCGGTGCCGCAATACGAGATTTCTGTGGTGGGCCGTACCCGGCGGAGCATCGACCCAGAGACCGGAGGTACCCTGTTCCAAAACCGCCTCGGCCTGTTTGACCACCGCCTGGGAAAACTCATTCAGCCCCTGCGCTTTGGGATGATTTATATCCAGGATTTTGAAGACCTGCCCGTTGCCAGGGCTCAGTTTCCCGGTGGAGCTTTTGTTTTACTCAGTCGAAAGGGCAGCGTTCGCAAAACAGAATTCACCCGCTACATCGGTCCCTTTCAAGCAGGCATCGCCCGGGCTTGTCGGAGGGGATACCTCTTTGCGCCCATTCCCAAAGCTGTCGGCGAAGAACCTCGTTTTGACCCCCGCAGCCTGCCCGGAACATGGACCTATCTACACTGGTCTGGCAAATGGAGCGAAACGCCCGATTATGACTTTGCCGAGAATTATGCTGCTGGTTTGGGCCTCTTTGAATTGAATGGAAAATGGGGGGCCTTGAACGAGAAATTTGTACCCGTGATCAAGCCAACCTTCGATCAACTCTTTTTCCCTGAAACGGGGACGGAACCTACGGATAGCTTACTTCCCTTACTTTGTGGGGAAATCCAGAGTAGCCGCTTTTTCCTTCTCAATCAGCAAGGCCTCCTCCAGCGAGTCATCAATGCCGATGAGTTACGCCCTCAATCAGAAGGGATGATGGCTTTTGCGATCCATGGCAAATGGGGCTATCTGGATTCCTTGGGACAAGAAATGATTGCGCCGACTTTTGATCAGGTCAAGGACTTTCAAGAAGGCCTCGCTCCTGCGAAAAAAGGCCGCTACTGGGGCTTCATTAACCGCAAAGGGGAATGGGCAATTTCTGCGCGTTTCTCTCAGGTGGAGCTCTTTTCCCAAGGCGTGGCTCGGGTTCGCGCCAAACGACGCTATGGCTATGTGCTACCGAATGGAGACATGCTGATCGGCTTGCAACTGATGGATGCCACCAATTTTCGCCAGGGAGTCGCCATCGCTCGCTACCCCCAAAAGTTATTCGGACTCCTCCAAACCAACGGCAAATGGGCTTTGCCACCCAAATATCAGGAGATTCGCTGGGTCGGCGAATACCTCCAAGTCACCACTGAAAAGGGCTTGGTCGGATTTTGCGATTCAAAGGGAACATTCCTGCTTTCGCCCAAATACGATCTGGTCCGGAAGTTTGTGAATGGGGTCGCAGTGTATCGAATCAATATGAACCGTGGCAAAAAAGGGGGGCCGGACTATCGCTTTGGGTATCTGAGTAGAGACATGAAAGAAATTACCCCTGCGACTTTTCTTCAGGCGAGGTCTTTCCAGTATCATTTGGGCGCTGCCTACAAGCAAGTAGGTGATTTCAAATTCTGGGGTGCCATAGATGCGAACGGACAGACGATCATCCCTTTTGAAAACATCGACGTTCGCTTGCTTGAATATGGGGTTGCTGAAGTCGATAAGGTGGATGTGAATGGTACGGCTTGGCGGAAGGTAGATGTGAGAGAAGCCATGCCTCCGCGGCCCATCAGGCAGGCTGCTTTGTCCGCTCAAGCGCAAATCCTACAAGTCATCGAGGATCGCTATGGCTACACCGATGTGCAGGTCCAGGCCGATGGGAGCTTTTTAGCGAAAACCGATCAAAAGGTGGGGATTCTCACTCACGCGGGAAATTGGCGCTATGAGCCGGAATATGAAAGCATTACCTTTCGGGAAGGCTTGTACAAACTCACCCGAGGCAATGATATCGGCTACTTGGACCGAGCTGGCAATTGGGTCTGGCATCCAGATACGGGGGGGGCATTGCCAGCCGAGGCCAAGCGAGGAGAGTGAGAACCGTCTTTGCCTAGAGGCAAATTTTTACATTTTGCGGTTGTTTATTTTTTCTTTTTCGGTTTCTGCTTCTTCTTTTCCGCAGAAAACCTCTTTTGCCAACCCCCTACCATGTGTCCCAAATTCTCGTTGTCGCTGACTTATCTTATCCTTCCATTGCTGCTATTCGGCGTTTGGAGCTGTACCTCCCCTGAGCCTGCGTCTCCTCCTCCCAATGTCATCTTGCTGCTAGCCGATGATCTGGGCTGGGGCGACACCGGATTTCAGGGGCATCCACACATCCAGACGCCTGCCTTGGATCAATTGGCTTCGAACGGTCTGATAATGGAGCGATTTTATGCGGCGGCTCCGGTCTGCTCCCCTACCCGAGGCAGTTGCCTGACCGGACGGCACCCGGATCGCTACGGCATTTTCACCGCCAATGTGGGCCACCTACCAGCCGAAGAATTGACCCTGGCAGAAGTGCTGCAGGCAGAGGGTTATGCCACAGGCTTCTTTGGGAAGTGGCACCTCGGCACCTTAACCACCGAGGTCCAAGACGCCAATCGAGGAGGACGGCCTGAGCACGCAGCTCATTTCAACCCGCCCCGGGAGCATGGCTTTGAGGTGAGCTTCGCCACCGAATCCAAGGTGCCTACTTGGAACCCCATGCTGACGCCAGAAAAAGCGGCTGGGGGAGTCGGAAACCAAGGCTTGGGACAGCCGTTTGGGACTCGATATTGGGACACGAATGGACAGATCGTCGAAGAAAACCTGACAGGAGATGACAGCCGGGTCATCATGGACCGGGCGCTTCCCTTCATCCAACAAAGTGTGGAGGCAGGAAAACCCTTCTTGGCGGTGATCTGGTTTCACGCGCCGCATACGCCGGTAGTCGGCGGATCGGAATTGCTGGCGCAGTATGCTCATTTGCCAGAAGAGCAGCAGCATTACTACAGCTGCATCACTGCCCTGGATCAGCAGGTCGGTCGACTGAATCGCGAATTGCAATCGCTGGGAGTTTCGGCCAATACCTTGCAATTTTTTGCCAGCGACAACGGTCCCGAAAATGACCGCAATCGCCCCCGTAGCCTCGGCATCACCGCAGGGCTTTCCGAGCGTAAGCGCAGCCTCAAAGAAGGCGGCATTCGGGTACCAGGTATCGCGCATTTTCCGGCGAAGATTGCGCCCAACTCCCGCACTACCACGCCTTTTTCCACCAGCGATTATCTCCCAACCGTCCTAGACCTGCTCGATCTGCAGCCTGACCTGCCTGCTCCTTTGGACGGGGAGAGCATGCTGCCATTTTTGGAAAGTCCCACCTTAGCCCGGACCAGCCCCATCGGCTTTCATTTTCGCCAACAATCCGCCCTGATCGCCGGAAACTACAAACTCTTCCAGGCCCACCCTGACAGTAGTTTTCAGTTGTTTGACCTAGCAACCGATCCGGGGGAGCAGCTAAATTTGGCTCTTCAAGAAGAAGAATTGCAGGATTCGTTGCGGAAGAGCCTAGTAGCATGGCGGGCGGGATTGGAGGAATAATTGTTACCCACATAAGCGAACGATTTTTTAATCAGTACACTGGAGTACCATGCCTGACTCACTACCTCCCAATCGGTTTGATCGGTTCTCCGAAATACTCGGCTGGATCGGGATTGTTCTGTCTCCTACCCTGGCAGGCGTATTACTAGGCGGGTTATGCTATCTGTATGCCCCTGGTTTCTGGGGAATTGCAGCATGGGTGGCGCTCGCTCTGCTGGGAGGAATGATTGGAGTGGTTTGGGCGAATCACATCAAGCAGAAGTACGGGACCATTTGGTTTCTGTCTCGCATCATGGCGACGCCTGAGTTGGACGACAATATTGGAGAACGGGAGGAAGAAGCTCCATAGAAATTCCGACCTTCCCAGCAGGCAGCGGAATGATTCTCCCTAACAACTTCCCCTTACCAAGTGTCATTTTGCAACCATTGGCTCTTGTTAGGATCAGTATAGAGAACTCCTTCTCCTATTGAGCCCTTAGCCCATGACTCGACCTGCCGTCAAGCTCCGCCTAAGCCGTAAACATCTGTATTTCTGCTTCCTCTCCTTGGTGATCTTGGGGGTTGGGGCGGCCCAATTCTGGCGGGTTCGGGATCTGCTCAACGAGTGGGCCTATCGAATGACCCACTCGGATGCGCCCATTGAAACGAAGGCCGAGATGCAAGCAGTGCTAGCGGCTTTCGAGCTGGTTCCCTTCGCCGACATCTCAACCACGTACAAAGTCTCAACCGGCTCCGATCAGGCTCCCTTTGCGGGAATGCTGAGTTCCAAGTCGTACTATCTCCTTCCCGGGGACGCCATCTATCAAAAGGTGGTCGGCCATCACCGAATCAAGGATTTTTTGCCGAAAGATTCGCATTATCGACAACACGTATTGAACCTGAATGGCTCGGACAGAATGTATTGGTTGATCCATGTCCGCCTGTTGGAAAAAGTGCTGGAACTGCAACAACGCCTGGAGCAAGAAGGTTATGATGAGACGGGCTTCCAATTGGTGAATGGCTATCGACCTCCGAAGTACAATGAGGCAGTTGGAGGAGCGAGCAGAAGTCGCCACTTAGTCGGGGAGGCGGTGGACATCGTGGCAAAAGATGTCAACCAAGATGGCAAAGCCAATCAAGCAGACAAAGCGATCCTGGTGAAGTTACTGGATCAGGAAATCATTGGGAACTTCGGCGGACTCGGCAAATATCCCGGCACCATGTCCATTCATTTTGACGTAAGGGGCAGAAGGGCGAGATGGGATCAACAATGAGGTCTTGTATGGCGAAGTTGCTCAGAAGAAGTTGAAGCAGGAATAGCACAGAGACACGATGCAACCATCCTGATTCTCGGGGGTACTTGAGGCAGGCAGAAAGAAGCAGCGTTTTGATCGCTACTGATCTGCTGATTTCCTGCAAGACTTCCCAATGATGAACTCCCCTTTTCTCCTTTTGATCTGCTGGATGTTGGTTTTCACCAGTCAATCATTCGCCCAGAATTCCGCTTCCCCTACCCAAACCCTCGGGATTCAGCTGGGGTATGATCGGACGTTCTTCCAAGATGCCAATTTCTCCCCGCTCCACTATGGTGGGGATGGCCTTGCCTTCCGCATTTCTTACGCCAAAGAGACCGCTGGCCGCCACCTATTTTTGACTGAAATTGGATATGCTCAGGTGAAGCTCCAAGCTGCTGCTGCTCGCTTTGCCGAAGCTCAGAACGTGGTTGGGCACCTTCGGGCGCATTATCTACTCCCCATCGGTGGAAATCAGCAGCGCATCAGCATGAAGCTAGGTGGGGGCTTGGTCAGCCATATTGACAACACCATTTTTGAAGATTCAGATGCGATCTCCTACCTGAACCTTCACGGAATTGAGGTAGCGTATTTGGTGGCGTATCAGCTTAGCCCTCGACATCACCTGCAAGCAACGGCATCTTTGCCAATTATTGGGCTATTGGTGCGCCCGCCCTACACTGGCTGGGATGTTGATTCTTTTGAACGCTCGGGGTTGGAATTGGCCTATCGTGGCAAGCTGACTTCCTTCCAGGATTTTTTTGGTCTCACACTCGCTGCTTCCTACCGCTATCAGATGTCCGGGCGGATCAGTTGGGAGATGCAAGGGAGATGGCAGTACTACCAAACCAGTCAATTGACCGCAGCAACTACCGCTCACCTTCAGCTTTCTGGAGGAGCAGTCATTAGCCTGTAACCTATGAAATCATTGATCCTTTGTTTGATCGTTGTGACCACTTGCGTCTCCTGTGAACGGCAGTTGTTGGGGGAAGCGGAACCCAATTCCCCAGAAAACAACCTGGAGTTATTTTGGGATGACTTTGACCAACACTATGGCTTGTTTCAGGCACGGGGATGGAACTGGGACAGCATCTACCAAGTCTATCAGCCCCAAGTCAATGCCCAAACGACTGACGCGGAATTGTGGCGCATCTGTCGCGAAATGATTGCGTATCTGGATGATTCCCATACCTTTCTCTACGATCCTTCCGCAGGAGATTTTTTCGCGTCGGGTTCTGAAGAAGATTCCGCCGTTGCTACCGAGTTTAGCCTGGAGTTGCTCCGCAATACTTATTTGGATCAGGTGATCGAGTACGACCTTTCTGGTGAGCCAGACGAAAGCTATCTATTTGGGACCATCCGGGATAAAAAGATCGCGTACCTGTACCTCAGCGACATAGAGGCGGAGGACGAGGATTTCATGGACGAAGTGATTCCGTTGGTACGGGCGAATCAAGCCCTGATTTTGGATCTTCGCAACAATACCGGGGGCAGCGATGAAATTGCAGCGGCCATTGCGGGTCGATTCATCGCAGAAAGGGAGCTGGCATTTACGGTGCAAACCCGAAATGGCCCCAATCATGATGATTTTACCGAAAAGCGAAAGTACTACGCTGAGCCTCTGGGAGAAGAAACCTTTCCGCCGCTTGGTGCATCAGCTCCCAATCCTTTGATACTACTCACGGATAACATCACGGTAAGTGCAGCCGAAGTCCTTTGTTCCTATCTGAAAACAAGGCCCCATACCACCCAAATTGGGGATACCACCGCAGGGGACTTTTCGGATGTGGGAATGCGCAGATTTTTGCCGAATGGATGGCAGTATCAATACTCCATCATGATGTATCTACAAGCAGACGGAAGCAGTCTGGACGGCATCGGGCATGTGCCGGATCTGCAGGTTCGCAACTCGCTGGCAGACCTCCAAGCCAGCAAAGATCAGGTGCTAGAGCGGGCCATGGAATTTCTCTCTGCCGAATATGGCATTGAGTGAACCTGCCATGCTATAACTGGTATATCTCGTCGAAAAGGTCTCTTTCTCGCTTCACCTCGGTCTTCCCGGCCGAGGAGAAGTCCTACAACTCATTCCCCCTTTTTTTGAGGGGCAATTCTCCCTTTTGTGGCTCCCTCTCCCTTCCTTTGACGCAACGCCCAACCGAAGAAAGCCGTTGGATAACAGACAAACCTGAATCACAGACCCTGGAATGGGGTTCCATGAACTGTTATCTTTGATCCAGCGCATCTTTTTTCCGATCCTTATGCCCATGCAACCCTACCAAACCCGCAAAATTGCCTTTCACGAACTCCTGAAAGTGGATGATTGGCAGATCAAGGTCTACACCATCGCCAAGACCGGAGATTTCTCCCATCCGGCGTTTTATGAGCAAGTCAAAGCAGAGCTACCGAAGTGGCTGGCTTTGAAAAACAACTTCGATGACAGCCACGATCGGATTGGGTTTCTGATTCTACATGGCGGAACCGAAGGCATCTTTTCTCTGGTTAACTGGTGGGTGGGGACCAATATGCTGAATACCCACATCTTCCTGACTGATCCTCAGCAGCCGGATCATTTCACCAAAATTTCCGGGGACGGTCTTGCGCCTTGTATATGGGAACTGGAAGTCATCAATCACGAGCGCATTTCCTGGATGTATCACGTCCTCAAGCAAGTGGAGCCGAACTATCCCGCTTATCTCTCGGACGAATATAACGGCAGCATGTGATGAAGGAAGTCCAGATCAGATTCATTCGGGAAGGAGAGCTCGAAACGCTGGTGGAGCTTTGTGGTCTGCACGCCGAGTTTGAAAAAGCTGCCTATGACCCAGCCGGAAAGGCCGAGCGATTGCGCCAATATCTATTTGCAAAACAGCCCGCTCTATATGCGTTGGTGGCAGAAGTCGAAGGCGAAGTTGTCGGCTACGCCACCTATATGAAGCAGTTTGCCACCTGGGACGCTGGGCAGTATCTCTATATGGATTGCCTCTTTTTGCGGGAAGCAGCCCGCGGCCTCGGCATAGGCGAGCAACTGATCCGACGCATTCAAGAAGAAGGTAAATCCCTCGGCTGCAGTCTCATTCAGTGGCAGACGCCAGCCTTCAATCAGCGAGCAATGAAGTTCTACGAGAGGATTGGAGCAGAGGGGAAATCGAAGGAGCGGTATTTTCTGGAGATATGAGATGGAAAAGGCAGGATTAGGCTTTCCATTCTGTTGACTTAACCTTGAAAATCCTGTATTTTATGCAGGATTTTCAAGCTTATGAAAACATTCATCCCACGCCAAGCCACGGAAACCATTCTCACATGGGCGACCTTCTTCCCCGCTGTAGCCCTTGTGGGGCCTCGGCAAGTGGGGAAAACTTCGTTGGTGCGCCATTTGCAAGCGGTGTTGGATCGGCCATCCTTATATTTAGACCTTGAAAATCCTGCGGACCTTGCGAAGCTAGATCAACCTGCGCTTTTTCTGGATCGCTATGCGGATTATACCGTGATGTTGGACGAAGTACAGCGAGTTCCACATCTGTTTCCTGCTTTACGAGGGATCATTGATCAAGACCGAAGACCTGGCCGATTCATCCTATTGGGTTCAGCTTCTCCAGATTTGATTCGGGATAGTTCTGAGACTTTGGCAGGGCGAATCGGCTTTTATGAATTGCCTCCGTTTGTTTGGTCAGAAGTCAAGGCGTTGGGTGATTTCCGTCAGCATTGGGTGCGAGGTGGCTTCCCGGAATCGTTCCTTGCGCCTGATGAATCCTTGTCCCGCTTGTGGCGACAGCAATTCATCCAAACCTATCTGGAGCGGGATTTGCCTGCCTTGGGGTTAGGAGCCAACCCGATTCTGACCAGTCGATTGTGGCAGATGTGTGCCCACATCACAGGCAATTTATTGCGATTGGAAACCCTGGCGAGTTCCTTAGGGGTACATGCGACGACCGTCAAGCGATACCTGGATTTCTTCGAAGCGGCCTATTTGATCCGCAGATTGCCCCCTTTTTTCACCAACCTGAAAAAACGCCTGGTCAAATCTCCCAAATTGTACCTGCGGGATACTGGCCTCCTGCATCAGTTGCTGGGCATTGCCTCTTTTGCCGAGCTCAGTGGGCACCCTATGCTTGGTGCTTCTTGGGAAAACTACGTGATCGAACAGATTGCCGCCATCCTACCAGAATGGGGGCAACTCTATTTTTATCGCACGCATACGGGCACGGAGGCAGACTTGGTCATCACCCGAGGCGGGAAACCCGAGATCTTGGTCGAAATCAAATACAGCCAGACCCCCAAACCCAGCAAAGGCTTCTTCATTGCTCAAGAAGACTTAGGGGTGGAGCGGCTATTCGTGGTCAGTCCCGTGGATCAATCCTTTGACCTTTCTAAGGGAGTGCGGGTGCTTGGCCTGGAGCAATTGGGGGAGTTGTTTGGGTGAGACGCATTTCCCCATCCCCCTACTCCCCAATCATCAAACCCATCATCACCTCTCCTTCTTAGGGACCGACCCTTTCTCCCTGCCCCCTAGCGCGTAAAAACTTGGAGCTACCACCCGGTTTGGCTAAGTTTATCTCCATGAGAAAAATATTCCATCAGCTCCTGCTATTGACCCTACTCCTTGGGATGTGCCAGATGATTGTTGGCAAAGCTTTCCCTTCCCAGGCGTACCACCTATTTCGGTCGCCCATCAAACCGGGTATTACAGCTTCCCTTTCCAATTATTGGGAAATCGCCATCCCGCCAGAGTTCTCTGCCTCCGATGTGGTACTGGTCAAACTCGTATTTGTCAGTAGTAACAAACCCACTGAAATCCAGGGAAGGATGACCCAGCGGTATGTCGTTGCGCAAACGTATCGAACGGATGATTACCGCGTCTCTTATCAGCTGACGAAACAAGGCGGTGTCGAATATAGCGGTGAGTCTGGGGTGCCGGGCTTGATCGACCATATGGTTTTGGAGAAGGGAGCGGCATTTCAGTATGTGTTCAATGGCACCCTGACAGATGATCTGGCATACCGCTATGGTCTCAGCAATGGGGGACAGGGAACACTCGATTTGGAATATATCGGGCGGGAAACTGACCAATCTGTGGCGGCGGAGGAGCAAGGAACTTCGAGCAAGAATTGGTACGACCTGCTGGTAGGAGAGGAAGAAGACACGCCTAGTTCGCCCCCTTCTGCTCCGAAAGAAGAAACCTCGCCTTGGGACCTATTCACCCCGGAGGTAGAGATAGACGCGCAAGCCTTATTAGAGAAGCGAGACTATGAAGTCTTTGTGTTGAACTCTGGCAAGTCAGCAGAGAGAGGGGAGTATTTGGTGCAGGTGGGCTATTTTGTTCCCCCGGAACTCAAGCTCGGAAGTGTGATCCGAGTACTCGCGATTAAGAAGTTGGCTGCTTCTCGGGAAGTCGTGGGGATGATAGAGATGGACTATTACATAACCGAACAAACCGTTGAGAACCAGCTCACCATCTTTCAGCTGCAAGATATGGCAGCGATCACTACTCGCACCGGAGAAGAAGTAGACCTATATCAGGTAGAGGGAGAAGCGTTTTAGAAGCATCTGCGATTTCGATTGTGGAAAAAGATGGCGTCAAGATTCTGGGCATTCAACATGGAGATGGGGGCAGTGTCGCCATCTATGATGGAGCGTTTCGGATGTAATACCTGGTTCTTTATTGCGCCAACCAAATGTAAATCAGAACGGTGATCACACTGAGCGCAATGCCTAAGGGTTTGGCATATCGCCAGGGTTCCAACTCAACTACTTGCGGGGTTTCGGCCATGGATTCCGTACGTGGCTGGAAATACGAAATGCCGAGCATGATGCCCATATTGAGCAGAAATTCTATCCCCCAGACGTGGACATAGTGGAGATCTGCTTCGAGGACGAAGGTCACCAGAATGTAGAAGCTCAACCCAAACAGTAGGCCAGTTTTGGCGGCTTTGGCGGATACCCGAGGCAAGAAGAAGCCCGCCAGCAAAATGGAGGCAATGGGAATGAAGAAAATCCCGTTGAGCTTTTGGAGGAGATCGTAGAGACCAGCCGGGGCATTGGCGACGGAAGGGGCCACGATCATGGCGATCACCGCGAGGATGGCAGAGGTGATTTTGCCCACACGCACCAATTGCCGATCATCTGCTTGTGGTCGAATCAGGCGCTGGAAAATACCCATGCTGAAAATGGTGGCAGCGCTGTTCAACACACTATTGAAGGTACTCAGCACGGCTCCCATGACTACCGCAGCAAAAAATCCCGTCAGGCTGGCAGGGAGGACCCTTTTCACCAAGGCAGGATAAACCGAATCCGAACTTTCGTACAAACTTTCTCCGAAATAGTAGAAGGCGATGGTGCCCGGCAGAATGATGATGAGGGGAATTAAGATTTTCAAGACCCCGGCATAGAGCAGGCCTTTTTGTCCTTCCTTGAGGTTTTTCGCCCCCAACGCCCGCTGAATGATGGTCTGATTCATCCCCCAGAAATAAAGCTGGTTGATGATGAGACCCGTGAACAGCACTTCGAACGGCAATACCGAATCCGAGGCCCCGATCACGTTGAATTTTTCCGGGGCGTGCTCATAGACGGTGGTCAAGCCTTGCCAGAGATTCCCACTACCGATTTCCCATAAAGCAAAGATCGGCACCAGCAAGCCCCCGAGCAGCAAGCCGTAGCCATTGAGCGTGTCAGAATAAGCCACGGCTTTTAGTCCGCCAAAAATGGCATACACAGACCCGAGCAGTCCGATGCTCCATACCATCAGCAGGATGCCTTGCGATTCGCTGATTCCTAGCGTGGCTGATACCTCAAAAATGCTTTCAAAATTGATCGCTCCGGTGTAGAGAACAATCGGCAGCAGGGACACCACAAAGGAGACGATCAGGAAAAAGGCCACCAACGTTCGGGTCGTGCCATCGAATCGCCTTTCCAGATATTCGGGAATGGTGGTCAGCCCCATTTTGAGGTATTTGGGAAGAAAATACAGGGCTGCAATCGCCAGAGCAACAGCCGAAGTAACCTCCCAGGCAATGATGATGAAACCGTCTTTATAGGCCGAGCCATTCATTCCGATGAGGTGTTCGGTGGAAATGTTGGTCAGGACCATTGACCCAGCAATCACTACCCCAGTAAGGCTGCGCCCCCCAAGGAAGAATCCTTCTGTGGATTGCAGGGATTCCTTGCGGAGGTGATACCAGGAGAAGAAAGCAACAAAGCCCGTGAAGGCAAGAAAGGAGAGGACGGTAAGCATGAGTAGAGGTAGTCAGGGATCAGGAAGCCAACGGCAAGGTTTAGTGCGGAGGGAATTGCTTGAAACAGCTGTCTGAGAGTATTTCGCAGAAAAGGTACAAAAATCTAGGTAAGAGCTGCCGAAGTCTTCAGGGGTGTATCCCATTCTGTCGTTTTTCGCATGCATTGATTTTCTTTGAGTCGGTAAGGCGACAAAATGAGCCACGGACCTGTGGTGAGCCTGCCGAACCATCTAACGAATTCAGGGCAGAAGTTGGTGATTCAAATTTGTGCGATTCGCCTTCAAAAGCATCCGTTACCAATTGCGCAGCGAATTTCAACGAATGAAGGATCTGGGAGGGAAAATTCGTGCATTCGTGGCAAAAAATGAATGGCTTCATGTGAGGGCTTGCGACATGTTGGGATACACCCAGTCTTCAGGGAAAGGATTCGACCAAAGAACTTGCAGAACCATATTTTCTGTCCCAATTTGGGTAGGTGTTTCCCGCCTACCCTTTTTTGTTTCTTTTTTCATCACGGATACATGAAATCTGTTTTCACCCTCTTATTGATGGGTTGGTCTGTTGCAATGTTGGGACAGGCGACCATCACCCCTACCGCCGATAAAAAAGGCGCGGCGCAACTTGCGGAAGCACCTCAGGAATTTCTGGTACAATTACATGCGCTGCGGGGATTTGGCTCTTTCTTCCAGGTCGATGCCTCCCACGAGCTGTACGACAACCTGGTTGGGTTTTACGAAATCGGAAAAGATGGCGAGTCTTACCTGATTTTTTTCGTTCAGGCTCAGTTGCTGGACCAATCGGGAAAGGTCGTGGCTACTTCCAATCGGGTAAAGGCGCCCCTCAGGCCCAACAAAGAATGGTTCCCCGGAGATTTGTTCTTCCCTGGAGACCTATTTGATGAACTTCCCGGTGGAACCTATGAAGTGCGCCTTTCCCTGACGCCGCAAGCATCTGGGGCCGCAGAATTCCTGAGTTTCAGGAAGCCCAAGCTGCCCTATCGGTTCAAGAAATAGAGATTCATGTTCACCTCCTATTTCCCTCCCAGTCTGAATTGCTTCGGACTGGGATTTTTTTTGAATCCTTGTGATGAATCCAGATTGGGATACACTTACTAGCTGAAAACCACCTGTTGCATCAAGCTTACTGTCGTGAATCAGGAACAACAATTCATCGCAGCCATCTCTGCCCATCGGGCCATTCTTTTCAAGGTGGCCAGTCTCTATACCGATCATCCATCAGACCGGGAAGATTTGATGCAGGAGATGATTTATCAGTTGTGGAAGTCCTTTGATTCCTTTTCGGGCAAAGCTCAACTATCTACCTGGATGTATCGAGTGGCGATGAATACGGCCATTTATCAAGTGAAGCGAAAACGAAGGAAACCGCAGTTGTTACCATTTTCCCGTTCACATCCCGAACCGATACAGGACGACCCCAATCCACTGGATGAACAATGGCTCCTGCTGCAGCAACATCTCCAAACCCTCAACCCCATGGAAAAGAGTTTGATTCTCTTGCATTTGGAGAAAAAGAGCTACCGCGAGATTGCTGAAATCACGGGCCTCTCTGAAACCAATGTTGGAACCCGCTTGTCCCGAGTCAAACAAAAAATTCAGGCATCCTTATCCACAGAATCATGAATTTCGACGAATTACAAAACAGCTGGGAGGCTCTTGATCAGCAAGCTCAGGCCCATCCAAGTTTGCGAAATGAACACCTGCGTAAGCAGCTACAAAAACGCTATCGAAAAACCCTGGGACGGATTCTCTGGCCGGAATGGCTGGCGCTTGCTACTTGCTGGTACTTCGCCGCTTTGTTTGTCTATCAGTTTTCGACTTTCAACCAGCCCTTGTTACAGGCCATCGGAGGGATCACCATAGGCTTGTTGGTTGCTTTCCCTGCGCTACGACTTTATCGGTTACATCAGCTATTGGGAGTGAAACTGTCTCGTCCATTAGACGAAATTGAGCCGATATTCCGGAAGCGAAAGCAGC